>JAUXSZ010000083.1 GCA_030679635.1 Sulfuricurvum sp.
CGCATACCCCTCTATATTTCGATAGTCTCCGCATCGTTACTCATCAGCGGATGCACGGCTAAACTGACCGAACCCGATATGACCTTTACCCCTCCTCAGTACGTTGAAGAGATGCCTGCCCGCGAAGAAGAGAGCTCATTCGCAGCGCGTGGAAGCTTGTTTGGTCAGGGTGATAGCCCTCTTTTTTCAGATCATAAAGCGATGCATGTGAACGATATCGTGACGGTTGTTATCTCCGAGACAGCTACGAGTTCCAACAAAGCGGTAAAAGCACTCAGTGAAGCTGATACGTTAGGGCTTAATGGAGGTGTTTTTACGAACGGGGGACAAAATTCCGTCGTAAATTCTGCTACTTCTATGCTTAATGGTGTTGCCAATATCGGATTTAGCGGGGGATCAAACTCCAATTATGCGGGAGCAGGATCGGCGACTAAAAATGCATCGTTTACCACGACGGTCTCTGCTCGTATTGTCAAAGTCATGGTCAATGGGAACTATTTCATCGTAGGACGCCGAGAAATAATGGTAGATGATCAAAAGCAGATCATGCAGTTAAGCGGTGTGATACGTCCTTACGACATCGATCAGAACAATCAAATCAGTTCGGCAAAAATCTCCGATGCAAAAATAATGTATGCGAATGAAGGGGACATTGACCGTTCCGTGAATCAAGGATGGGCGAGTAAGATGGTTCAGTCTGTTTGGCCGTTTTAACCTTTATCGAATCACTTGAAGCGGGTCGATATGGGCGTTGCGTTGAGTGACTTGAAACATGAGTTCACGAGCAACACGGCCGATAATAGACCCCTGCTTTAGTCGTTGTCCTACGGCAATAGTAGGGGCTATTTTATCCATATGGGCATAGATAGTATGCAGCCCGTTATCATGTTCAATAATGACAACATTTTCCAGCATAGCAGTCGGCTTTGCGAAGATAACTTTGCCGTTAAAGACAGCCTTAACTTTGGCATCGGATTCTGTTGGACGCAGTGAAACGGATTCGTTGTAAATTTTGATACCATAAATAGGATCCGTATAGGGGCCAAAACGTTTGGTGATCGTATAGCCATCGAGCGGCGCAATGGTACGTCCTCCACTGTAAGAGGCGGTTTTGGAAGGTTGATATTCTGCAATAGCCTGTCTGGCTCCCTCGGGAATTGGTTTCGATCCAGGTCTTAGGGCCATGAGCGGAGGAGGAGATTTCTTTGGTTTCATCGCTTCACGTTTGATAATGTTTAAGCTGGCAAGGGTATTTTGAAGAGATTGTTGCTGGTTTAGGATACGACCAAGTGAACGCTTGTAGTCAGCCTTCTCTTTTTCAAGAATTTCAATTGCTTTTTCATTTTGCTGTTTCGTCGCTAATACATTTTGTTTTTGTTTATCGATAACCGCAATGGATTGTTTAAGAACCGTAGTTTGGTTGGAAAGAGCAGAAATTCTGGTTGCATTTTCACTAAAAATAAAATTGAGCTCTTTGATCTCTTGGTTGATTTGTTTAAGATGAAGTTTCAATGCCTCTTCGGTAATAATGGCATTTGCTTCCTTGGCGCGATCGTCATTTATAAGAAGAGAGATAGAAGTGTTGCGAGCAAGGGCAAATACAAGGCGCTGTTCAATATTATTTTGGGTTTTAATCAGTTGATTTTGCTGTGCTTCGAGGCCATGTAAATTTAATTTGTTCGCTTGATAGACGCTCTCTTTGGAATTAAGTTCGGACACCAAGGTATTAATGTGCTGTTGTTGAATACCAACCACTTGTTTTTGTTGGATAATTTTATTGGCAGTGGCTTCGAGTTTGGTGTGCAGCGATGAGTAACTCTGCTTAGCTTCTTTAAGTTTTGATGCAGTCGATTGTATCCGCTGATCAATTTTGGCAGCATACAACGAGACACCAAGGAGGGTTGCCAAGATAAGCGAACGGTGAAAAAAGGTCATTCAGCCCTCTTCGTTAGAAAAAATAACGATCATAAAGGTAAGTGCAACCGATATTCCCAAGGCAATAGCCAATGAGCGAAGAGCGTCATCTACAAAATTAAAGAGCTGAACGCTGATACCGATTGCTTTTAGCTGCGCGATTAAAAATCCATAATAATCGATAACGAAAAAGGCCAAACACAAAATTATTGTTGCGATAACCGCATCGACGATCGCGAGACGAAATAAAACGGCAGATCGAAGCCATACGGGTGCACCGAAAAGGGCCATGATACTCATTCGCTCTGCATGCTGAAATTGCCATAAACGCATCTCTTTGAGGATTAAGAGGGAGGTGACAGCAGCAATGGCGACAGAGAATATTTGAACAACGTTCTTGAACAGTAACATGAGCTTATAAACGGTATCGTGTGTCTGCGTAAATCCCTCAACCCTCTCAATGGCAGGATTGCGTTGCAAAAGATGTTGCAGTTCATTGATTTCTCTTGGTGATGGGTATCGATTGAGATAGAGTCTGTAAAATTTTGGTAGGGTCAATCTCAAGAGATCAAGATTTTTTTGACTCATTTCCCCTTTGAGCCGTTCTAATACTTGAGAGGTACTGATCGGTTCACTTCGTTCTATCATTGAACTCATCGATTTGAATTCTGAGGGGATAAACGCTTTATTCGCTACGACGATGACGGAATAGTCGTCTTTTAAACGTGTTTCATACGCTGCAATGGTTCGATCAACGGCAACATAAATTTGCACCGATGCTAAAACCGTAAAGAGAGCAATGATCAGGGAGATATGATTTTTAAGCGATTTCATGGATATTCCCAAACTCGATATGGTAGTGTTTATAAGGGACGTTAAGCCCCTCAGGAATATGGTGGGTGACAATGACTACGGTTGTTTTAAGCTGTGTATTGGCCCCCTCTAGAAGATTCCAGATAACCGAAGAGGAGTATTCATCCAGATTCCCCGTAGGTTCGTCCGCAAGGATTAAAATAGGGTTATGAGCGAGTGCCCGTGCCATAGCGACGCGCTGTTGCTCTCCGCCGCTGAGTTCTGGAGGATATTTTCCCGCTTGATGAATCAGTTTGACATGCCCCAAAAGCTTTTGAACCGGAGTACCGCTGACATCGCTTGTATAGCCTGAAATGATCAAAGGGAGCATGACATTTTTTTCAATGGTCCACTCTTTGATCAGCTTGTAGTCTTGAAACACGATACCGATATGACGGCGAAGAAAATTGAGTTTTGAGGTGCTGATACGGTTCATCTTCACGCCACCAACACTCAGTTGCCCCGCTCTAGGTTCAATTGCTCCGTAAAACGATTTGAGAAGAGTGGATTTACCGCTACCGCTGGCGCCGGTGATAAAGACAAAGCTCCCGGCGTCAATAGAGAAGGTTGCTTTGGAAATAATGGTTTCGAACTCTTTATACGAAAGAGAAAGATTTTGGGCAATAATCACTTTATCCATGGAGCAACTCGTTTAATAAGATATGGGCTTTCATGTTGGCACTTGAACGGACGGGCAGGGTCGGAAAATAGCGCGCTTTTCCATTTTTAACAATCAAATACAAATGTTCAGGACGATCAAAACTTCCCATCGCAAGGCGAAGCATCCATCCACCTCCGAATATATCAAAACTTGCTTCCGCGTTTAGAAAACCCCATTCGTGCCGGAATGTCTGACGCTCCAGTTTTGTGAGTATAGCATCATTGATAGGAGTTTCTGCAAAAATAAACTCCCCCTCCACTATTTTTTCAGGACTTTGGCAATCATTAATGAGAGTGACATCGTAGATGTTTTTTTCCATCAGTTTCCATCTATCTTCGTATTTGCTTGTGATGGCGATATCTCGGTTCTTGTGGACTTCAAAACTCACTTGCGGTATGGCAGAATAGGTTTCGAGCGCAAATCGGTAATAGTTTTCACTGTCGGTGCGCAGTTCTAACCTTCCCTCTGGTTTCAAGACTCGAATCGCTTCTTCTACAAAGGCTTGGCCAATGACGCGACGGTGAGGTTTTTTATCCCATGGAACCGGAAAGTGAACATAAATTCGACTGACGGCATTGGAGGGGACAAATTCTAAAAAGAGACGGGCATCATAATCAAGTACCATGATATTGTTCAGTTTTTGAATCATGATTTGCTTGAGAGCTTGTTCGATCGAGGGTTTGTGAATCTCTAATCCGATA
>JAUXSZ010000084.1 GCA_030679635.1 Sulfuricurvum sp.
ATTACATCGGCGGGATAGAACACGCGATATTGCATTTGCTCTACGCCCGTTTTTTTACCAAGGTGTTTAGAGATTTGGGATACATCGGATTTGATGAGCCGTTTGAGAAACTTTTGACGCAGGGGATGGTTCTCAAAGACGGGGCAAAAATGTCCAAGTCCAAAGGCAATACGGTCGATCCGGATGCTATCATCGAAAAATACGGTGCGGATACCGCCCGTTTATTTATCCTTTTTGCAGCGCCTCCGACACAAGAGCTGGAGTGGAACGACAGTGCGGTCGAGGGGGCATATCGTTTTCTCAAGCGATTTGCCGATCGCAGCCAGTATGTGAATAAAACGAATAAGCTGCCAATAATAGATCATGCAGCACTTTCCAAAGAGGAAAAAATAGCCCGTAAAAAAGTGTACGAAGCCCTCAAACGTGCGCAGGATGTGTATGTTGAGCGCTATACGTTTAATACGATGATCGCAGGCGTTATGGAAGCGATGAATGCGCTGGGTGAGCAAAATAATCGCGATGTATGGAGTGAGGGGTATTGGATACTTACCTCAGTAATGGAGCCGATAGTCCCCCATTTGTGTTGGGAACTTTCAACACAGCTGTTTAATCGACATAATCTTAAAGCACAAATAGTTTTGGATGAAGTGTTTGAAGTCGAAGCGCTCACCTTGGGTGTCTCTATCAACGGCAAAAATCGTGCTACTATAGAAGTAGGGGTCAATGAGAGCCAAGAGACGATTATTGAGACAGCGAAAGCATCCGTTGAGAAATGGATAGAGGGAAAAGAGATCATCAAATCGATTGTCATCCCAGGCAAGTTGGTCAATTTGGTCATTAAAGGATAGGTATGCGTATTTTGGCAGGGTGCATTATGGCGGCAATTATCTTTTCGGGATGCGGGTATCGGAGTGCAGCTCATTATGCACAAGTGGTTGTCGGAGAGAGTGTCAGCACCGAAGTATTGATCTCGATGGAAGACCCACAAAATACGGTGATTATCAAAGATGCTGTCAATATGGCGGTTCTTACCAAATTTCGAACCTCTTTGACTTCAAAAAACGCTTCCCAAACCCATCTGAAAATACAAATTTCTTCTGTGGCTTTTTTGCCGTTACGCTATGATACCAATGGATATGTGATTACGTATCGAACAACGGTGAACATGCATGTTGATCGTACTACACTTGGAAAAATACACGGATACAATACAACGGGTATGTATGATTTTGATATAGAACCCAATGCGATCATTTCGGATCAGGCACGTTTTAATGCTATTAGTCAAAGTGCTCAAAAAGGGATCGATGTATTTATTGCACAAATTGCGGCAGAAGGTTCAAATCCACCTAAGGAATAAGCTATGACAATCAACCAAATAGTGCGTAATACGGTAGAACGTTTAAAGGGGGAG
>JAUXSZ010000091.1 GCA_030679635.1 Sulfuricurvum sp.
CGGATGGAGGAGCGCGGTGTTTGTTTTGGCATGATGGCTTCGCATATGAATTTTGTACTGCATTATAAAGCATTTGGGTTAATGTGAATCCTCTGTTAGGGGTGAAAGTTTTTTTGAATATTCATGGTGTGTGAGATAGAGCCGAACGTCAAATTCAAGCTGATGATATTGGGGCTCGATATGGGCACAGAGGGAGTAAAACGCTTTGTTATGCTCTTTTTCTTTGAGATGGGCGAGCTCATGGGTCACAATCATCCGTAAAAAAGGTTCGGGTACTTTTTTGAACAGATGGGAAATCCGGATCTCGTTTTTGGCTTTGAGTTTCCCCCCTTGGACACGTGAGACGAAGGTATGGGTCCCCAATGCACAATGGAGATCGCGGATTTTCGTATCATAATGAACTTTGGTGATGGGGGGAGAGTGGCGGAAATGGGTGTTTTTGAGCTCTATCACGTAATCGTAGAGACTTTTATCGGTCGCATAGGAATGGTTGTCCGGATATTTGGCGAGGAGATGCTCCCCGAGCTTACCGCTGTCGATGAGGTGTTGAACCTGTATTTTGATGGTCTCGTTGTATCCGTTGATGTACTTTAGCATGGGGAATTATACAAAAGCTTTGTTTCGGTACACTTTCAGAATTAACAATAGATAAGGTATGGTAGTGAAAATAGCATTTATAGGGGATGTTGTAGGACGTCCCGGACGTAGTATGATCAAAGAACATTTGAAAAAACTGCGAAAGAGCGAGGGGATCGATTTCGTCATCGCAAACTATGAAAACGCATCACACGGCTTTGGGATGACGCTCAAAAACGGCAAAGAGTTATTTGACAGCGGCATCGATGTGATGACCGGCGGTAACCATACGTGGGACAAAAAAGAGATCATCCCTCTTTTGGAAACATTGCCTTTGCTTCGCCCTCATAACTATCCTACAGGGGTCCCGGGCACGGGATGCAAGATCTTTGAGGTAGCAGGTGAAAAACTCGCCGTCATCAACATCATGGGGCACTACGGTATGCCCTATGTGGACAACGCCTTCCGATGCGGCCGTGACACGGTAGCACAGCTCAAAGAGGAGGGGATAGCCTCCATTTTCATCGATTTTCATGCGGAAGCCTCCAGCGAAAAAAGGGCGATGATGATGCTCTTGCAAGGAGAGGTGAGCGGTATTATGGGGACCCATACCCATGTGGGGAGTGACGATCTGCAAATATCCAAAGGGACGGCCTATCTCACCGATATCGGTCTCAGCGGTTGTCGCGACAATGTGATTGGGATGGATCAAAAAGTGCCGTTAGAGCGGTTTATCACAGGTGTTGCCGGACGGTTTGAAGTCCCCGAAAAATGCAAACGGATTTTGCAGGTGGCCGTTATGACGTTGGATGAGGGGAAATGTGTCCAAGCGCAAAAGTATAAAATCTTTGATGATGGCAGAGTAATCGTCACCGATGCCTGGATGGAATAGTGTTTGAACTCTCCGATTCATGGGAGTTGTTTACGGCTCTTGAGCGCCTAGACTTGCTTCAAAATTCACAGCCGCTTTGGTGGCCGCAGCACGGAACGTTTGAAGTGGTGGTCGGTGCGATTCTTACCCAAAACACCCAATGGACCAGGGTGACCGTTTCTCTTGAAAATCTTGCGCATGCAGGAGTCCTAACTCTCGAGGCGCTTTCAGAAATTGATCCAGAAACGCTTATGGAGCTGATACGCCCAAGCGGACTTATAAAAGCAAAAGCCAAGAATATCATACAGCTTTGCCAAGCGATACTTGAGGACTTTGGGTCATTTGAAGCATTTGTTCAGGGAGTGACCCGAGAATGGCTGTTACGTCAAAAAGGGATCGGTCCCGAGACGGCCGATTCGATCCTCTGTTATGCGTGTGAGCGTGAAGTGATGGTAGTAGATAGCTACACCGCCCGTTTACTGCGTGCATTCGGGTATGAGTTTGAGAACTACGGTGATTTGCAGGAATGGTGTGAACGCGGAATACGAGAACATTGCGATGAATCGACGCTTCAGCGTACTTTCGCCCATTTTCACGGGATGATAGCGGAGTATGTCAAACACAATAGTAACGGCAAAAGGGTGATGGTTTCACCCCTGTTTCAAAAAAACTAAACGCCAAGTCCCGCGTTCAACACGCCAACACTTCGATAGTATCCTGTCCCTTGGGGACAAGGCATAGAAAGCTGTACGTTTCGTCTCCGATCGTCTCATAGCTGTGGGGAACACCCGCTGGGATGAGTAATATATCTCCTGCTCCCGCTTCGATCGTTTTATCACCGATTTGTACCCGTGCGCGACCGCTGAGGACATACTGTTCATGCTCTACCGTGTTGGTATGCAAAGGCATATGACCGCCTGCCTCGATGGTGAAATTACGCATCGCGAAATTGGGGGATTCATCGGGGGCGAGGAGCATTTTCATCGCTACCCCTTTGCCGGCTTTTTGCGCTATCGCTTCAATGGTGCCGATTTTTTTGTGCAGGAACATGGTTTGCCTCGTCATAGTAAAAGTGTGAAAGAGTAGCACAAAATGGTTTCGATTTTATAGGGGAAGAGTCCGATAGGGTAAACAGAAAAGGGGATATACTGCTTTTTGCGTTGAACAAGAATCAATGAAGACTAAAGGAGAGAAATGAAATTGCTTAAAGGTGCGGTGTTAACATGCTTGCTGTACGCAAGTGCCGTGTATGCGGATGGGGCGAAAGCCGTGTATGATCTGACGAGCGGTGATAGCGTAAAGATCGAAAAAGAGATGATCAAAAGTATCAAAAATGTTGCCGAATACTACAGGAGCCAGAATCAAGAGTTCAAAGCCATTGTGGTTATCTCCGGCGATGCTTACAAGTATTTTATACAAGAGCTGGCAGAATCGCCGTACGCGTCGGATAAAGGGGCTATTGAGATACAGCCGAAATTCAGACCTCTTTTAAAAGGGCTCAATGACGACGATCATGTGACATTCAAAATGTGTTCAGCGGGGATGAAAGCAAGAAAGATCAAAAAAGAGACGTTGTATCCATTTGTTCATGCCGACATGATGAAAAATATCTATCTGATTAATGCACAAAATGACGGATATGCGTACATTCCCGTCCATTAAGTTAAGAAACAAGTCTCTAAAAGACTTCTTTGACCCGTCCTACTTCGCCGCTCATTAACCGCACTTTAATACCGTGCGGATGGGTGGAGGAATTAGTGAGGATATCTCGTACGATTCCCTCTGTTAGGGCGCCTGATCGTTGATCTTCTTTGAGCACGATGGAGACGCGCTTGCCTGATTGGATATTTTTACGTTCTTTGCCGTCCAAAGTGGACCCCTTAGTCTCGGAGATTAAGCCATGATGGTGGATTGTCAAAACACAATGAACTGCTATTCCAGTCATTTTTTTCACCGTGACGAGCGTGAAGCTTTCCGTCAATGTAAATGTATTGCAGTCCAGTGACCGTACTGGTGAGTTTTTTGCCTGCCGCAAGCGCTTCTAAGACAGCTTCTCTACTTTCCATACATTATCCTTTAAAATGGCTCTTTAAAACACCCTGTGGTGCCTTAGTGGAACAAATTAGAGTGAAGGTTGAGGGTAAATAGTCGGTGGAAATAAGGTGATTTTGAGTATAGGTAATAAGGAGAGAGCGGGCAGATAAATCTGCCCAAGGTAAACTTAGAGAACGGTTACGTTTTCTGCTTGTGGACCTTTGTCGCCTTGGCCAACAGTATAAGATACTTTTTGACCCTCTTCTAGAGAAACACGGCCATAACCAGTGTGGTTAATTTGACGAAAGTGTACGAACAAATCTTTGTCTCCGTTGTCTTGTTGGATAAATCCAAAACCTTTTTCACTGTTGAACCATTTAACTGTTCCGTTTACTGTAGCTGCCATAGGTGACCCTTTTTGTTGTTAATACATCTTGTTGCCAAGATGGTCGAAAATATAATAATGGAGTATTCTTGAGGGTGATTATACTGTTAACGCGAGGTCTTCAATAATAACGTACCTAAAGATGAAACTCTAAATCATCTTTCTATGACTTAATTATAGCTGAAAAATATGTGAATTGCAAGGAATGATTTACTATTTTGACCTTCATTGGTTAAAATCTGCGAAAAATTAGGTGAACACTATGAATAATGGTTCAAAAGAAGAAGCGATCAAGGGGGCATTCATGGGGGCAATCGTTGCCGATGCCCTGTGTCTAGGGAGTCATTACGAATACGACGCCCAAAAGATTTTTAAAGCGTATGGGGAG
>JAUXSZ010000092.1 GCA_030679635.1 Sulfuricurvum sp.
AGGGTATAAAATTTATGCTCCCCTTCCACAAACTCCCGAAGAGGCGATCGAGTGGAAAAGCTTCGAAGAAAATTTCGGCAAGTGGAAAGAGATGAGTATGCAGTTCCGGGCCAATACCCTAGTTCCGCTGATCAAGAACACCGATCCGGCAATGGTGAATGTCTATTTCGAACAGATGGGAGATTTTATCGATAACAGCCGTGTTCCTCGCCAAGCCGCATTGGAGAGTATGGAGAAAATTGCGAAAATCAATGTAGACACTGCGGGAGAAGAGGTTAAAGCGGCACAACACGATGCAAGCGCTGCTGTACAGATGACGATAATGATTGTACTGATTGCTTTTGCCATCTCAATCGTATTGTCAATGCTCATTATCCGCTCAATCACCCGTTCTATTTCTCAAAGCGTCACCTCAATCCGTGACGGCGCAATGCAGATTACTTCGGCAAGTGACCAGGTAGCTTCCTCATCATCATCTTTGGCACAAGGGGCAAGCGAACAAGCTTCGAGCGTCGAAGAGGTAAGCGCAACACTCGAAGAGTCTACCGCGATTAACACCCAAAACGTCGATAACGCACGACAGGCCGACATTTTGGCGAAAAATGCAAACGATTCGGCACGAGCAGGATATGAAAAGGGAGAACAACTTTCCCACTCTATGCACGCTATTACCGAATCAGCGGCTAAAATCTCCGGTATTATCAAAACAATCGATCAAATCGCATTCCAAACGAACCTATTAGCCCTTAATGCAGCGGTTGAAGCGGCACGAGCAGGGGAGCATGGTTTAGGATTCGCAGTCGTTGCCGATGAAGTACGTAACCTGGCACAGCGTGCGGCATCCGCAGCAAAAGAGACGTCAGTTATTATCGAAGAGGTTGTCGGACAGATCAGAGAGGGGAACCAAATTGCCCTTGCAACCCATACGTCTTTCCAAGAGATCGTAGAACAATCCAAAAAAGTTTCCGATCTGATCGGTGAAATTTCAATTGCAGGAAAAGAACAAAGTGAGGGGATGACGCAGATCAACCAGGCAATGGGCCAAGTCGATCAAGTAACCCAACAAGTTGCCGCAAACTCGGAAGAGGCAGCTGCGGCAGCCGAAGAGCTTAATGCACAGGCGACCTCGATGATGGAAACCGTCCGTATTTTGGCTGCAATGGTCGGGATGGAAACAGAGAGCCCTTCGTCAGCTCCTAAGAAAAAACAGCTTCACCATTTGGAAATTAAAAATTCGAGCGCTCCACGCAGAAATGTTCCTGTCCCTCAGCGTAGAGGAGCATTGGCTAAAGCCGATGACATTTTTCCTCTCCATGAGGACGATTTGAAAGAGTTCTAAGATGCAATTCGACGGTGATGTTCTCACCATTGGGCTTGACATGTCGATGGAAGAGATACGGGAGTTTGAACAGTTTATTCGGCCTCGTTTAGAATATCTAGATACGATCGAGATCGAAGAGGGAGGGACACTGCGCAGCAGTTCCCTTTTGTCTCTATTGGTCAGTCTAAAACGGACACGTCCGGAGTTGAAAATCCCGTTTTTAGAGCGGGGGATGACTACTTCTGGAGTGTATGGAACCCTGCATTGGATGTGTCATGACTAAACAAGAACAAGTCAAAGCGATTTTTATTGAAGAAGCGGGAGAAATTATCGAGAAACTCGATATCGACATTCTCCGTTTTGAAGAAAACTCGAGCGATTTTGACCTATTAAATGAAATTTTCAGAGGTGTCCATACCCTCAAAGGGAATGCTAATGCATTCGGTTTTACCCGTCTTGGGGAATTCGTTCACCATTTTGAAGATGTTCTTGATCACTACCGCAGTACCAAAGAGGATGTTGAAGAGCATCACCTGGAACTGTTTGTAGGAAGTGTGGACATTATCAAAGAGGTGATGACGTGCGAACTGGATGTTCTTCCTGACCTGCCTGATGGCTACGCAGAATGTCTCGAAAAGATCAAGGTTCTGATTGCTTCTAAAAAAAACATCCCAATTTTGGTTGTAGTGGAAACCGCTGGAGAACCATTGCCTGATTTGGCTTCGGAATTCGGCTTTGGCTGTCCGGAGCAGATGGAAGACGTTGTGGAAAAAAGCATTCACTCTCATCAAGCAATGAAAGAAGAGGGGCTGAACCTTTATCGGATTGATTTGACACTGGACAGTGACAGCTATAAACGGGGATTTGATCACCTTGTCTTTTTGAATCTTTTGGGGGAAAAGGCGAAATCGCTGGAGAGTTTTTTTGACATGGAAAATGTTAAAATGCTTGATCAGTTTGCCGGTGATGAAAATGCAATCACAAGAGTGAGTGCAATCCTATTAACACCTCAAACCAAAGATGAAGTTGCGGAGAATTTTGAATTTTTATTTGATCATGAATACGCAATCACACCGATCGAAGCTGAAGAAATTCCACAAACCGATGAGATAATTGTTGCAGCTACTGCAAAACCTAAAAAAGAAGCCGTAAAACCATCAAGTGATACGCCGACGGCGAGTCTAAACGCACCGAAATCAACCATTCGAATCGATACCTTTAAGCTCGATGAACTCTTTGATTCCGTCGGTGAGCTGGTTATCGCACAGAATTTTATCGCCCAAAATGAGGAGATTCGCTCGATTGAAGATGAATCGATCCGCCGAAGCATTGAAACTCTTTCTAAAATTACGAAGAAGATTCAAGATAGGGTTATGAGCCTACGGATGGTAGCCATCCGTGATACATTTGATAAAATGAAACGGGTTGTTCGGGATACATCAAAAAAGACCGGCAAAGAGCTTCATCTCGTTGTTAACGGTGAAGAGACAGAGATTGATAAAACGATGATCGACAGTCTCTCTGATCCGTTGATTCATATTATACGAAATGCGATAGACCATGGTTTAGAAAGTGATAACGCTGAGCGAGTAAAGGTTGGAAAACGTGCCGAGGGGACGATAACGTTACGAGCATTTCATAAAAGCGGGAGTATCGTCATCAGTGTAAGTGACGATGGACGTGGAATTAACAAGGAAAAAGTATTTAACAAAGCGATTGAACGGGGTATTATTACCGGCGATGAAAATTTAACCGACAGTCAAATTTTCGGTTTGATTATGCAGCCTGGATTCTCGACAGCCGATACCATCAGCGATCTCTCAGGTCGAGGTGTCGGTTTGGATGTGGTTAAAACGTCTATTGAAAAACTCCGCGGAAAGATTGAAATCGAATCCAAAGAAGGACAGGGGACAACCTTTTCGATGGTGCTCCCTCTGACATTGGCGATTATCGACGGTATGCTCGTCCAGACTGCCGGTGAGATTTATATCATTCCTACTCTTAGTGTCGTCGAATCGTTCCGACCTGAGCGGGAAATTGTCCATGCCCTCAAAGGACAGGGTGAATTTATCAGTATGCGCGGGCAGCACATACCGGTTGTCCGGCTTAGCGATGTATTTGAACTTTCAACACAGCGCATAGAGCCCTGGGAAGGTATATTGGTATGTGTCGAAACGGAAGCCGGACGAATCGCTATTATGGTCGATGAATTGGTTGGACGTCAGCAGGTAGTCATTAAGCCTTTGGGTAAATCATTGGCAAAACTTAAAGAGATCACCGGCGGAGCAATATTGGGCAGTGGGGATATCGCATTGATCCTAAATGTCGATGAGTTACGCCCCCTAATTGAGGCCCCTAGTAGTGGAAATTGAACTAAAACCTGAGGAATTTGAATTATTTCGCCGTTATATTTACACTAAGGTTGGGATCTCTTTATCGGCGCAAAAAACCACTTTGGTTAAAGGACGGCTGAATAAACGTTTACATCAATTGGGATTACGCTCGTTTAGAGACTATTATGACCATTTGGTCAGTGATGTGTCAGGGGATGAGCTCGCTTTGTTTGTCAGTGCAATTTCTACCAATGTAACCTCATTTTTTCGTGAATCATCCCAATGGGTATGGCTTGAAAAATATTTGCCCTCATTGATCGAGGCAAAGCGTGACAAAAAAATTCGTATCTGGTCGGCAGGATGCTCGAGCGGGGAAGAACCGTATACGATTTTGATGTTTTTACAGCATCATTTGAACGACTTCGATAGCTGGGATATCAAAATTCTGGCAACCGATATCTCTTCTAAAGTACTTTCTAAAGCGATTGTAGGAAGTTATGAGTCAAAACATGTCGAATCATTACCAAGAGAAATTGCATTACGTTCCTTTGAAAAAGTCCGGAATGATACGGGAATTAGTTATCAGATAGTTCCCCATTTGAGAAGTAAAGTGATGTTTCGTCTCTATAATTTGGTAACGGACCCTTTTTTCTTCAAAAACAAGTTTGACATGGTTTTTTGCCGAAATGTTATGATCTATTTTGATGACGAGACTCGTCATGATCTGATTGAGCGTTTTGGAAAAGTTCTCCCTAAAGGTTCCCCATTATTTTTGGGAAGCTCAGAATCAGTAACGACGCATCGTGAGACATTCAAGCTGCTCGGTTCTTCCATTTATCAACGACTATAAGAAAGTCCCGTAAAACTTATGAAGTCATTAGAAATGTAATTATTATTGTTTGGAATAACGCCAAAGCAGTCGACCTTTTTTTATGCATGATTCTTTTTCACAAACAATTTGTATTTTCTAGCACAAAACTTGCATAGCAAAGGTATTCACTCTTGGGAGTATCCAATGGTCAGCCGCGCGAAAATCAAAGAGCTAATGAACGAGAGCGCCTGCTCTCACAGCAAAGACAAAAAACCGGGAGAGGGGTGCGATAAGCCTAAACCCGGTCTTGCGGCGGGGGGGTGCGCCTTTGACGGGGCGCAGATTTCCCTTTTTCCTTATGCGGATGCTGTTCATCTCGTACACGGTCCTCAGACGTGCTTGGGTGCATCGTGGGAGACGCGTGAGACAAAAACGTCGTATACCGGGCGTGATCA
>JAUXSZ010000097.1 GCA_030679635.1 Sulfuricurvum sp.
AAATTTTGTTACATTTGCTAACGGTGGTGCATATGCGGTAGCCGCTGTCAATAACACATTTAAACCATTGACAGCACAAGCGTGGTATTACAATGTTTCTAATATTGCAGATGCATATTGGTTGCAAGCTGATTGGGAATGCCAATTGGTTAAAGATCTAAAAGTTGGTGCTCAATACGCCAATATGGATCCAAAGGGTGCGCTGGCTGCAATCAAAGATTCATCAGCTTATGCATTTAAACTCGGATATGAAGGTATTCAGAACCTAAAAATTTCTGCAGCCTATTCAAAAGTCGATGAGGATGGTACCTTGAAAATTGCTAATGTTGCAACCAAGAACCTTGGTGGCGCACAATCTAAATTGTACACTGAAGCATGGATGAACTATGGTTATGTAGGTGCTCCTGACGCTGAATCCGTTAATGTTACAGCTGAGTATAATGCAGGATTTGCAAAATTAGGTGCGTATTACACGGATGTAAGCATTGATAATACGAATGCTCAGGTTGTTACCAAAGCGGATGGAACAGATATGACAGAAATGACATTGACTGCAACTAAGTCATTTGGACCATTGGATGCTACACTGGCATATTTTTCTACTGATGCAGATGACCAAAACAACGGTAGCCAATATAACACTATCGAAGCCTATTTAACTCTTAACTTCTAAGAGCTTTTCTTTCTTTCCCCCTTCGGGGGTGAATCCTCTTTTTTCATTTTTCTTCCGATATAATTAATTCATGAAATATCTTTTCCGATCTTTATCCTATACGGTTTTAATGCTGTTATTGATTTCACTCCTCTCATTCGGGGCAATTCATGCCGCACCCAACAGTTTTATGAGTGGTGAGCTCAATCCCAACATGACGCCCGTTGCAATTGCGCAGCTCAAAGCGATCTATGGTCTTGATAAACCGTTATGGAAGCAGTATTTTGATTGGGTAGTGAATCTTTCACAGCTCAATTTCGGTATTTCTTTTGTCAGTGGCCAACAAGTTAGTGAGGTCGTCCAAGATCGCTTATCGGTGACGTTATGGATGAATATCATCGCTCTTTTTGTAACGTTTGTTGTGTCGTTATGGATGGGAATCAAAGGGGCCATGAGGCATGAGAAAAAAACCGATCATCTAATTACACAAGTTTCATTGCTCAGTTTCGCCATGCCCTCCTACTATTTGGCATTGGTATTAATGATGCTTTTGAGTGTGAGGTTAGGATGGTTCCCGATTGCAGGAATGCATTCTCTTGAGCCGCCTGAGGGGTTTGGCTACTATCTCGATATGGCATGGCATCTTGCCCTGCCCATAGGGGTGATGGTGTTTGTAGGGGTCGGGAGCTTGGTGTTGTACATTCGATCCCTTACCCTCGAAATACTCAAGAGCGATTATGTTTATTTTGCTCGGGCACGAGGTATTGATGAGTCAAAACTTATTCGTTATTTTATTTTCCCGAATCTATTACCTCCGATTGTGACGATGCTGGGGCTTTCTCTTCCGGGGCTTATCGGCGGTTCGGTGATACTGGAATCGATTTTTGGAATCGAGGGGATGGGGCAGCTCTTTTATCTGAGTGCAATGAGTCGGGATTATCCGGTGATTATGGGGATTTTGATGATGAGTGCATTTTTGACTCTCATCGGCAACCAGATTGCCGATGCAGTGTTACTCAAACTCAATCCGTTTGTGAAACGGTAATGTCTACGTCATTCCCGCGAAGGCGGGAATCCAGCTAAAAAGGCTTTATATGAAGCAACCTGCCACATATATTTTAGCATCTCAACCAAATGGCACATTGTACATTGGTGTCACTTCCAATTTATCTAAGCGTGTTTATGAACATAAGAATCATTTAGTACAAAGTTTTACTGAAACATATAGCGTGCATCTATTGGTATGGTATGAGTTACATGATACGATGGAATCTGCTATTTCAAGAGAAAAAGCAATTAAAAACTGGAATCGTAATTGGAAACTACGAATAATTGAAGAGTTTAATCCCCAATGGAAAGATTTATATGAGGATATTGTTTAAAGCTGGATTCCCGCCTTCGCGGGAATGAC
>JAUXSZ010000101.1 GCA_030679635.1 Sulfuricurvum sp.
CCGTTACGTTTCATAAAACGTTCTAATTGTATCTCTTTTGGGGTATAGACGACAACAGAATTTTGAATCGGATAGGAACTCGTTTCAAAGAAGAGGGGGATATCAATGAGATAGGGATACTCAAAACGGTCTTGTTTTTCACTCTCCTCCTCAATGGCAGCACGAATTTTCGGATGCAAAAAGTTTTCAAGCTCTTTTTTTGCTTCGGAATTGACAAAAATCATCTTCCCTAGCTCGGAACGAATCACTTTACCGCCGCTCACGTACTGGGAACCGAAGTGCTCTGCTACCCATGCCGCATTCTCATCCAAAATACGGTGAGAAATCGCATCCGCATCAATAATCCGTAAGCCGTTCAATCCCATAAGCGAGGCAACGGTACTTTTTCCCGTGGCAATCCCTCCGGTCAGTGCGATCGCGTACTTATACGCCATTAGTTACGAGCAAGTCCAAGGTAGTTTTTTCGAACATACTGAGGCATAGCAAAAGAGGCAGGATGGACATCGCAGTTATAATATTGCTGTCCCTCAAGCAAATCGGTACGCTGTAAAATAACATCCGCAGTCGGGTGATACTCTTTTGAACTCAGCAATAAGGTCGATCCGTCTTCGAGACGATACGGCATAATAATTTTGAAATAGTTGCCTAAAGCTTTCATCAACTGCGTGTTTGCACTCAGATTATCCAAAGAGGGGTGCTTCATAACTACCAATCCGTCATCTTTGAGGATGCGGCTAATGTGTGCGATGACCGCACCATCCGCAGTCTCTGCGTCTACCATAACGACGTCAATGCTCTTCTCGTCTACATTGCGAAACGACTCAAGAAGATCCGAACTTCCGACGTTTGTTACGGTTGCGTCTCGATAACGAGCAAGCTCTGCGTTCAAAAGATCACGGCTATCGCTTGCGACCAGTACCGATTTCGGCTCTTTGTGCGTACACATGGACACATGGACCATCATTTCAGGGTAAACAAACGTTTTCATGGGCAAAAATCTCTTCTATAGGTAATTTATAAGCGATTGTAACACGCGGAGATTAAACCCCATTGAAATATGAGAAGAAGAGCGGATGCTTTAAGTATCCGCTCAAATAGAGTTCACTATAATCCTATCGAATTTAAATTATACAAACAGGAAATAAATCATGTGCGCAGAAAAAATTCAACGTCTTTTAATGGCTATTGTCCTCACTATTTCTATGGTGCTGTTCACTGAAGGCTATACTCAATACGGAATGCTCCTTCAAGGTTTTGTCATTTTAATGATACTCGTTTGGGCAATCAAAGATTTTTGCCCTTCAATATGGATATTTACCAAATTTTTCGGAACATGCTCTAAAAAATAAACTTCTCCTAACATCCTCTTTGTTATACTTCTCTCACTAAAAACAGGTGAGGGATTTCATGAGCCAAATCAGCTATAAAGATGCCGGTGTCGATATCGATGCAGGAAACAGTTTTGTCGAAAATATCAAACCGCTTGTCAAATCAACGGCTATCCCCGGTGTTCTCGGTGGAATTGGCTCGTTTGCCGGAGCATTTGAGCTTCCAACGGGATACAAAGAGCCCGTTATGCTCGCTGCAACCGATGGCGTAGGGACAAAACTCAAGCTGGCAATCGACTCAGGTATTCACAATACCGTCGGTATCGATTTGGTTGCGATGTGCGTCAATGACCTCATCTGTAACTTCGGAACACCCTCTTTTTTCCTCGACTATTACGCTACGGGAAAGCTCGACGTTAACGCGGCAACCGCTGTCGTTAGCGGTATAGCCGAAGGGTGCCGTCAGGCCCAATGTGCTCTCATCGGCGGTGAAACGGCTGAAATGCCGGGGATGTACCATTCGGATGATTATGATCTTGCCGGATTTGCCGTAGGGATTGGGGAAAAAAGCGAATTGGATCGATCTCTCAAAGTTCAAGCCGGAGATCTCCTCATCGCCCTTCCAAGTTCAGGATTGCACTCCAACGGTTTTTCCCTCGCACGCAAAGTGTTGTTTGAAAAAATGGGGATGAAGTTTGATGATCTGTTTGAGGGCAAACCTCTCATTGAAACTCTTTTGACCCCGACACGCATTTATGTCAAAACCTTTAAAGAACTCAAAGAGAATATCCAAGCCCTCGCCCACATCACGGGTGGCGGAATTGTTGAAAATCTCCCGAGAGTTCTCCCTGAGGGGATGCGTGCCGTGATCAATGAATCTTCTATTCGCGTATTGCCGATTTTTGAACTGATCGGGCAACACGTTGAACGCTCCGAAATGTTCCGTGCGTTCAATATGGGGGTTGGGATGATCCTCGTCGTTCGCCCTGAGAATGTCCAAAATATCCTCTCCAATACGGATGGCTATCTCATCGGTCATCTCGAAAACGGGACGCGCGAAGCCGTTCTCGTTTAATCCTCCCTCTGCCTTGTTTTCAAGGCAGTTCCTCTCTTTTATTTCCTTTTTTAATGTATACTTTAATCTATTGTCACGTTATTTAAAGGAAATGGAATGAAAACTAAGATTCTCGCTGCCGTTGCGGTCATTGCTGTAGCGATACAGTTCATCCCTTACGGGAAAGACCATACCAATCCCCCTATCATCAGTGAACCAACATGGGATTCACCCAGAACCAAAGAACTGTTTAACAACGCCTGTGCCAACTGCCACTCCCATCAAACGACATACGCGTGGTACAGTAATGTCGCGCCTGTTTCATGGCTGCTCGCCCGCGATATAGAAGAGGGGCGTGAGCATTTCAATGTCTCTGCATGGGGTGCCCAGAAAAAAAATGAAGGGAAAGATGCGGCCAAAGAGGTACGCGAGGGAGAGATGCCGCCATGGTTTTATCTCCCGACACATCCTGAAGCAAAACTCAGCGATGTAGAGAAAAAAGAGTTGATCAGCGGTTTGGAAAAAACATTCGGAAAAGAAGGAGCTGAAAAGGAGGATTAGTCCTCTTCTTCCCCCTCTTTCAATAAATCTGCACGAGGAAACGTGAAGGTTGACTGCTTGTCGATCATGATCTTTTCTTTGTCATCGATAGCATACGCATGGATCGTAATGGGGATCACCGTATCCTTGCGCTCATCATTCACAAGCATTTCGTCGGTATAAAGGACTATCACTTTTTTCTTAACAATCCCCGGTTTTACTTTAAACGGTTCGGTAGGTTCCGCAATTTTGATTTTCCCTTCCATCCCTTTTGGAGCGATAACATCAAAATAATATTCATGATCTTCATTGAGCGTATTTTGCAGTAAAAAAGTATAGGCATTATCCACTCTTGTCTTGTCATCATCTGTTTTCTTGATCGAAAAGAGGCGATTTTCCTTGTTAACATTGAGGAGCATGTGCTCTTTTTTGCTTCCCATCACAACCATGATTGCTGCAGTGATGACCAAAATCAGGATGTAACCGATAATTTTTGGTCGGAAATAGTGGGTTTTCCCCTTCCGATACAGCGTCTCTTTTTCGCTGGACCACTCTACGAGGCTCGGTTTTCCAAGTTTTCCCATAACCTGCGTACAGGCATCGACACATTCCAAACAGTTGATGCACTCTAACTGCAATCCCTTTCGAATATCGATATGGGTCGGGCATACCGTTACACAGCTCTCGCAAGTCGTGCATTCAGCACTTGGATTTACCGAGAGTAAATCTTTTTGTTTCGTAAATACCTTCTCTTTGTTCTCATTGTAAATCTCTCCGCCACGGTTCGGATTGTAAATCGCCATAACAGTATCATCGTCATACAGCACCGACTGGATACGTGAATAGGGGCACACATAGACACAAAAATCTTCTTTCAAAAAAATCACATCATAAATCAAAAAGAGCATCGTCCCCAAGATCGATCCAATGAGGACAGGGTGCTCCAATGGATCCATCATATAGGCAATAAAATCTTCAGGGGGGACAAAAAACCACATAAGATCCGCAGCTGCGACAAATGCCAAAACGGTCCACAAAAGCATCGCGACAATCCGTTTGATTTTATTTTCTACCTTTGAATAATCCGGTTCTTCCTGCTTATTTTTAATCCGCTTTCGCAATCCTAGCAGTTTTGTTTCAATCAAATCGCGATAAATCACCCGAAAGATCGTTTGAGGACACATCCATCCGCAAAAAACACGACCGCCCAAAACGGTGATACCAAAAATTCCGATAAACAACAATAGCAGTAAAAACGGCATCAAATATAGCTCTTGCATGTCAAACTGAACAAACATCAAATGGAGCTTGAGTTTGTCAAAACTGAGCAAGAAGAGATGATTTCCATCAACTCTAATCCACGGTACCCCTAACGATACGATCGTTGCAAAAGCAAAAAACCAATACCGCTTAATCCTCCATGAAATCCATCCCGCCAAATACTCTTTCCCCTTACGGGCAACTTCTTCAATCATCTGCTCTCCTCCATTATCGTTTCAACTGTTGGACATTTAATCGTCCCTATTACCATCGCCTCTGCATCCTCTGTGTTTCGCGTGAGGGCAATACCTCTCACCAACTCTTTGAGGGAGCGAGACTCCACATAATCTTTTAGCGAACTGCGGCTCACATTCAAAAGACGCGCTATGTCGCTGACGTTTTTTCCCTGCTTCAATTCGGCAATAATCTGATCGAGAAAAAGATCGAATTTCGAAGAGGATTTAGACCCTTTTGGCCGTCCGATCTCTTTTTTATCCTCATTCTGAATAATTTGGCGAAGTTGGTCGATCAAACCTAGAACTACCATTGTATCACTTTGGCGATGGATTATAATCCCCTGTTTGACGAAATGTATCTCTACCCCGTTTCTTAATAAACAACTCAACATCTGTACTACGTCTTCGATATTGGTACTCAACACCCATGTATCGTAAACCAACAAAGTATCATTGTGGAGTGATCGGAACAACTGCACCACATCGCTGCGCTCAGAAATTCGTTTGTTTTGGAACGTTTGATCGATCATCTCTTTCTCGAGAACAAGCTGGTCATGATCGCAGTAGGCGCCGATCAATTTCAGCTGTTCAACCACATTTTCAAAATCTTTGTCTGGACGAATATAACTCACTATCATGAATAATGATTTCCTTTATCCGTTGATTTTCACCGCTATCATACCCAACTTGACGTATTAAATCAATTAAAAAAGCTATTTTTTCGTCACAATTGTATCACCCAATACGACAACTTCGCACTGTAATACAATATCAAACATCTTTAAAATTCTCTCCTGAGCCTCTTGAATCAAATCTATCGCCTCTTCGTATGTTCCTCCGCCGTAGTTAACGAGAAAATTTGCATGCACGTCACTAAATGCCATCCCCCCGTGCCGTTGCCCCTTGAGCCCTACGGCCTCGATCAGCCGGCCCGCATAATCACCTGGGGGATTTTTAAAACAACTTCCGGCACTGGCTTCGTTGGGCTGATTGGAGCGCATCTGCGTAAACATCTCTACTCTCTCATACGAAAATCCGGCATGAAGTTCAAACGCCGCTTCGAATATCACCTCATGAATCGATGTTTTTCGATATCCGTACTCTATGTTCTCTTTTGGAATCCATCCGCTTTGGGTACGAACGGCGATCAGGTGGTTAAAAATTTCAAACTCTTTGAGCCCTGCATTCATCTTGATCATTCCGCCGATTGTCCCTGGAAGTTTTGAAAAATACTCAAAATTCGCAATGTCATTTTTTTTACAAAAGGAGACGACCCTCCCTCCTGGTGTTGCCGCCCCGATGATTAGTTGGTTGTTTTCAATTCGGATAAAGTCATACTGTTTTGAGAGCATCATAAGAGGAGGAGGAGTGGGCGAGACGAGCAGGTTATTGGCCGATCCGACAATCGTACAATCCGCAGGGACGAGATCATCTTCGATGAGAGCCACCTCGATGGTGGGACCTATACGAATCGAACTGAATTTTGAGAAATCAACGAGTTTTGTCTTCATATTTTATTCTTGTCTCTTAAAAATCCAATTTTTTCAACTTCTTCAGCGCCTTTAATATCCAATACAACTTCCTGAAGCTCACTCAGGGATTCTTCAAGGATAATAATCGTATCCGCAACGGCTGATAATCTATCTTTGGTCCAAGCTTTACTCTGGACTAACTCTTGACGAAGTTCTTGGATTTGGCCAACTAACTCATTGTGGCTAATCGCATAACGTCGTATTTTCGTAAATGTTCGCATGATTGCAAGAGTAACTCCAATAGCTTTTTGACTTTTAAGCAC
>JAUXSZ010000156.1 GCA_030679635.1 Sulfuricurvum sp.
ACGAAAATCACATGAAAGATCCTGCAGCAGTGGTTCCAGGTTCAATCATGCCGGCGTATGGCTGGATGTTTAAAAACGATGCAGATGTCGATACGGCATATGCAGAACAAGTAACGGTTAATAAAGTGTTCAAAACGCCTTATAACCAAGAAATCCCAATGGTCGATGGTACAAAAGCTACTGTGGCATTGGCAGACACTGTTGAGGGTGCTCGTGCATCAGCACTTGAAGAAGCAACGTTAATCGCAGCAGACATGAAAGATCAAGATGTCAAAGATGCCGTTGCAGCAGGTAAGATTCCTGAAATCGTTGCTTTGATCGCGTATCTTAATAGCATGAAATAAGGGGTTGAGCGTGGATATTGCAACACTTCAAGCGTACGGGTATTTTTTCTTTACCGCCTTTTTGGTGGTGATCTTGTATGCCTATATTTACCATTTGTACAGTTCGCAGAAAAATGGAACCCGTGATTATGAAAAATACGGCAATATCGCGCTCAACGATGATGTCACCGATGATCCTATCGAAGAGATGTCAAAAAACGATGAGATAAAAAAGTAGGAGGCATAAATGAATAAGACAGTATTAACTGCTATCATAGTTGTAATTGCAATGCTTGGTTTCACCTATGCTGCCGTCGAATTGGCGGGCGGTGTAGATAAGCTGATAAAAGACGGTGATTTGGTAAACATACTTGCCATAATCGGTGCAGTAATTATTGTTACTGTTACTTCGTTTGTAGTTACTAAATATGTACGACAGATGCAAAACGATAAGGTAAGCGGTACCCTTTCAGAAGAAAGCTGGGGTGGAATCCGCGAGTATAATAATGAGCTACCAATGGGTTGGGCTGTTGCTTTTCTCGGCACAATCCTTTTCTTCATTTGGTATCTCTTGATTGGTTTTCCGGTGAATTCGTATTCACAAATCGGTGAATACAATGAGGCAGCTAAAAAGTACGATCAAAAGTTCGTAGAACAGTTTAAAAATGCGGATGAGAAAACACTCATCGAGATGGGTGAAGCGAGTTTCATGGTGAATTGTGCGCCGTGTCACGGTCTTCAAGCGGACGGTATGGACGGAAAATCGGCTGATTTACATCAGCGAATTTCTGAAAAATCGGTTAAACACGTTATCCTTAATGGTTCTAATAATAATATTCTAGGAACAGGTATGATGATGCCGGATCGTAATGGTTTGGTTAACATGACTACGAGTGCGCCTATTACAGATGCGGAGATTGATGCGGTTGCTAAATATGTTGCCGGAAATTTAAAAGGGTCTGTTGGTGCTGACGTCTTTGCAGGAACATGTGCATCGTGCCATGGAGCTGACGGCAAGGGATTGGACATGGTTGGTCCAAACATTGCTGAAATGAGTCCGGCTTTAGTAGACATGGTTCTTCATAGTGGTAAAAAAGGTGCAATCGGTCAAATGCCGGCATTTAAAAACTTCAATGACGTTCAGTACAAAGCGCTTGATGCCTATGTATCAAGTTTGAGCAAAAAGTAAGGGGTAATCAATGGAAAATCGAAGCATCTTTGGATTGCACGGTATTGCCGGTATGTTGATTGCAACGGTATTGTTGCTCTCAATTTTGGCATTCTTAACCATCAAGGCTTTGGATGTACAACAAGCAAATGCGACCAATTTCTACAAAATCGATAACGAAAAAGAGATCAAGATGTTTAGTACCGAAAACGGTGCTCATCGCGTCTCTGCGAACTAAGAGGAGCTGAAGATGGTAAGTATCATGGATAAAGTCATCACTATAGGTTTAATTGTTACCGCGGCGATTACGCTGTGGGCAGTTCTCACTCCTAATCACCTTTTTGTCGGGTAAGGCAGCTCTTGCGTCTTTCAC
>JAUXSZ010000105.1 GCA_030679635.1 Sulfuricurvum sp.
TTTCATTATCGCCTCCATTGTCTTAGTCTTGCTATTGACTTCGGCCTATCAGGAACAAGAGACCCAACGCCAGCGGGTGCTCGTTCATCGCTCAATAGAACTTTCCAATGCGCTTGAACAAATACCACAACATACCTGTGCCGCACAAAATCATAAACTCAAAATATTAGGATTCCAATCTATTGATGGGATGAATGCTGAGGCAAAGCGTCTAATCCTTCCTTCCTTTTTAGAAGAGAAACTCCGTCTCAATAACATTCACGTATCCATCTATCGCGACACAAAAGGAGTCGTATACGCTCTTGCCAGAGAACACTGTACGATGTTTTATCGCGATACGGCCGAAGATCAAACCTACTATTTTGTGTGGTTTTTATTTTTTGCCCTCATGGGGGGGCTCATCAGTATGTATTTGCTACTGTGGCGTAATCTGTTACCGCTGAAACGTCTCTATGAGCAAATCAAACGCTACGGGGAAGGCGAAGAGATACCCAATATCCCAAGCCACGGCAAAGATGAAATTGCCCTTATCTCCAATGCTTTTCTCAGTGCATTAGAGAAACAAAATAAACTGAAATTTTCACGCGAGCTTTTCCTGCGCAATATCATGCATGAGCTCAAAACCCCTATTATGAAAGGGAAATTGATCGTCGAGCTCCAAGAGCCCAGCGCCAATACAACTTTGTTGGGAAAACTGTTTTTGCGAATGGAACATCTTATCCTACAAATGGGACAGATCGAAAAAATGCATGCTTTTCATCTGCAGCGTACGTCAACACCTCTGAATACAATGATACTAACGGCGATGGAGCGGTTACTCATTGACCGTGAAAAGGTTACCTTCGAAGCATGCGATCAGCGTATCCACGTAGATCCGGAACTGTTTACGAGTGCTCTGCAAAATCTCATCGACAATGCCGTACGCCATGCAACCTCTCTTCCCGTTCATATCCGATGCGATGGAGAGAAAATCTGTATTGTTAACCGTGGAGAACCGCTTAAACGGCCTGTTGAAGAAGCCTTGCAGGCGTTTGTAACCGAACGTGGAGAGGGAGAATTAGGATTGGGGCTGTATATTTCCCAATCCGTATGCGATTTGCATGGTTTTCATTTGAAGTATGCGTATGATAATGGGATTCACACCTTCTGTATCCGTTTTTGAATCACCAGCCAAATCACGACCGATACGGCGGCCATCGCTAAACTCAAAGCCATCCCCAGCGTCATCCAATTGCCCACAATGTAGCCGATCTGCGTATCAGGGGCGCGATAAAACTCAACCGTAGCACGTCCGATGCCGTATAAAAAGCCATACAGTAATATCAACTCTCCCTCGAATGCTTTATGCTTCCGGTAAGCGTAGATAAGGACGAAAACGATTATCCCCTCGACAAATGCTTCATACAGCTGTGAGGGGTGACGGAGAGTATCGAAAACATAGATGCCCCAGGGTACATCCGTAACACGTCCGATGAGCTCTTGATTGAGAAAGTTCCCGATTCTTCCGAAGACATACCCCAACGGCACCGCAACGGCCACCAAATCCATAAGCCGCCCAAACGGTACTCCGCTACGGCGGAAAAAGAGATACGACGCAACAAAGAATCCTAAAATAGCCCCATGATAACTCATTCCGCGGATACCGACAAAATGGCCATCGACAAAAGGGTTAAATATCTGCCAAGGATGGGTCAAGTAATAGGACGTATGGGTATCATAAAAGAGGACATATCCCAAACGGGCACCAAGGATAACCCCGATCTCTGCCCAGATAAAATAATCATCCAATTGCTGCTTTGTGATATCTATGTTGTCTTTTTGAACAATCCGTTTGGCGATATACAACGCGCTGAGCAATGCCAAAACATACATCAACCCGTACCAATGAATGGGGATGGGGCCTAGATTAAAGGCGACAGGATTAAAATGCTCGTAGATATGGTTCCAAAATTCCATTTATTTCCTTTGATGGTGCCCAACGATAGAGTTGACCACTTCCAAATTTTCATCCAACCGATACGCTTGGCCAAATCCCATGACCGCGCTTCCGCTGTGCGTTGTCAATCGAAAAAGATGAAAATCACCCATCTTTTCCAAGTTCTCGACGAGTTCCGTATCAAAACGATCTTTCAAGTGCGCAACCCCTGTTTTAAAAGCACTCTCGTCACGGTTAACCTGCTCTACCGAAGCTTCTATCGTGATACGCTTGCGTGCAAAAGGCTGAGAACACGTACTCTCATCTTCCGCAAACAAAAGGGATACGTGATGTGTTGAGAGTAAATTTCTGCCGTGTTGGGCAATAGTACTGATTAAAATGTAAAATACATTTCCCTCACGCGCAAACGGTGCGGTACTCGCGTACGCTTTTCCATCAGGGGTTAACGAGGCCA
>JAUXSZ010000107.1 GCA_030679635.1 Sulfuricurvum sp.
CGCACCCCCATGCACGAAATCCCAACGGCTCAGAAATCTTCCCCTTTGGAGCCTGTCAGTATTCACGTTGTCCCAAGCGCTCCCGTAAAATCGCCCTACGAGCTCCTCTGCGACAAAATTCGTGATCGCAGTATCACCCTCGGAGAGTGCTTTACACGGAACGTCACCTTTCTCTCCTATGAGAATAATGCCCTCACATGGGAAAGCTGCGCGTCAGGGGAAGACAAGGAGCTGCTAAAAAACAGTTTCGGCATTATCCGTCAATTTGTCCGCGAGGTTTACGGCATCGATACCGTGATCAAATCGCAAGCCTGCATTAAAGCAGCTGATGAGGCTAAAGTTTTGGATGAGATTCCCAATGAGCCTCTTTTTGAATCGACCTCAATGGTGGAAGAGTCTGAGATTGGTGTCGGAAGCTGCGTGGCTCAGTGCGATGAAACGAGCGTCAAAGAGTTTGACGGTTCGGATGTCCTCAATGAACCGATGATTTCCAAAGCGGCAGAGCTCTTTGAGGCGACCAAAATCACCGTACAGTCGAAGGTATAATCGAGCTATTTTTTACCTCTTGGCCAGCAGTGTCCCGCTGTAAATATTGATATTTTCTTGATGCAATCTTCGCTACTATACCTGCATGAAAAAAACCATTCTCTTATACATCGCCATCATCACTTTTTTCGGTATCGCAATAGCGTATGTCCTTCATGTAGGGAGCAGTCTAGAAAGTGCCACTCTCTTGTATACCGTACTGCCTCATACGACCATCTCCTCAGGTTTGATCGAAAATTTCCTAAAACAATTACACCACCCTTTAGCTCTTTTGCTGATTCAGATTGTTGTGATTATGGTGGCTACCCGTCTTTTCGGTTTTTTAGTCTCCTTTGTCGCCCAGCCTACTGTTGTGGGAGAAATTATCGCCGGGATCATTCTCGGCCCATCGTTATTAGGGCTCTTTTTTCCTGAGTTTTCCCTCCTCTTATTTCCCAAAGAGGCATTGGGCAATCTCCATCTTATCAGCCAGCTAGGGTTGATCTTTTTCATGTTCGTCGTCGGGATGGAACTCGATTTCGAAAAGATCAAAAAACAATCGAGCGCTTCAGTATTTATCAGTCATGCCAGTATCATCTTTCCTTTCTTTCTGGGAGTACTCTTATCGTACTGGCTCTATCCGCTGTTTGCTCCCAAAAACGTCTCTTTCATGCCCTTTGCCCTTTTCATCGGTATTGCGATGAGCATTACCGCCTTTCCCGTCCTTGCCCGAATTATCAAAGAGAAAAACCTCACCGATACCCGCTACGGCGCAATGGCCATCACGTGCGCCGCGACGGATGACATCACCGCATGGTATATCCTAGCCCTCATTATCGCCCTCTCGATTACGGGAACGCTGGGTTCCTCATTGCTTCTGTTACTCTTTATCGCGGCATATGTCGTCATCATGTTCTACGGTATTCGCCCCCTTCTTAGCAAAATCGGGCGTACGCAAAACGAGCGACTCAGCATGAACGCCATGTCGGCCATCGTGGTCGTACTCCTCATCTCTTCACTGGTCACCGAATCGATCGGCATTCACGCCCTCTTCGGTGCTTTTATGGCAGGGGCGATGATGCCCTCCTCCGCTACCTCCAGGCTTAAAGAACTGATCGCTCCGCGTTTGGAATACGTCAGCCTTCTCGTGTTGCTCCCCCTCTTTTTCGCCCTTACGGGGCTTAGGACAGAGATCGGACTGCTCAACACGAGCGATGCATGGCTTGCCTGCGGACTCATTATCATTGTTGCCGTCACCGGAAAACTCTTGGGAAGTTCTTTGGCGTCAAAATTCATGGGTTTCAATTGGCGGGATTCCTTTGCATTGGGAATTTTAATGAATACACGAGGGTTGATGGAATTGGTCGTGTTAAATATCGGATTTGAACTGGGGATTCTCTCTGCTGAACTCTTTACGATGTTTGTCGTCATGGCACTCGTAACGACCTTTATGACCGGTCCGATGCTGCGTCTCGTGACGAAAAATTCCAAAGGAGAACGGATTATCGCGACCATGCAAAAAAGTCTGATCGATCTCCTCTCCCATGAGCTGCGCACACCGCTGACCCTCATTCGAGGTGCCGCCAGCAACCTTGCCAATCGTCAATTCGCACTCAAAGAGGAGGACAAAGAGGCGATGGTCCAAACCATTGTTCAGGGATCACGCCGGATGGAAAAGGTCATTGACAACCTTTTGACCAATGCGCGGTTTCGCGACGGAAAAACGCCATTGGACACTACGATATGCCGTTTTGAAGATATTTTTTCGACGGCCTTGGCCATGGTGGAAGAGGATTGGGGACGACAGGCCCATGTTACCCTAGCATCCAATCTCCCCTCACTATGTGCGGACATCGCTCTGACACAACTCGCCATAGGCAACCTTCTGGATAATGCGTTCAAATACGGAAACAATGTGCGCGTTGATGCGCAAACGCTCAAGGGGGACATCCGCTTTGTTATTTGTAACGACGGTAATCTTCCCTCTTCCGAAGAAATTGCCCGCTTGGGTGAAGTATCCGGAAGACTGGAAAATGCCGAAGGGAAACCAGGATCGGGAATCGGATTACAATTAGCACGGACGATCATCGAAGCGCAGGAGGGGAACTTTTCCATATCCCTCAGAGATGGATACTTTTGTGTCACGGTAATCTTGAAAGGTGAGCAATGAATCCTCGCATACTAATCATCGATGATGATCCGGCCATACGTCGCTTCCTTGCGATGACACTCGCTTTTGCCGGTTATATGAGCGATACCGCCGGTTCAGGAAAAGAGGGGCTTGCTAGGGAAGCGGATATCCCCTATGATCTGATATTACTCGATATGGGACTGCCCGATATGAATGGAGTCGCTTTCTTACGCCGTTTCCGCGAATACCGCACCATTCCGGTCATTATCGTCTCGGCGATTCATCACGAAGCCGACAAAGTTGCCGCACTAGATGCCGGTGCCGATGACTACATTACCAAACCGTTCAGCACCGACGAGTTGATCGCCCGCATCCGAGCCAACTTGCGCCGCGTCCCCCCGACAGAAAGCACCTCCTCTATCATTACCGCAGGAGAGATGACCATGGACATCCCAGGACGGACACTCACCATCGGCGGCAAATTTATCAAGCTCACACCAAAAGAGTTTAAACTGCTGCACATCTTTATGCAACAACAAGGCAAAGCACTCACCCATTCCTGGCTGCTCAAAGAAATATGGGGTATCGGCTATCAGCACGAAACCCACTATCTTCGCGTTTTCATCAACCGACTGCGGCAAAAAATCGAAATAGATTCGGCCCGACCCAAATGGATAAAAACAGAATCAGGCATCGGATACCGCTTCCAGGGGTAAGATGCGTTGCAGTCGAAGGTTTAGAACTTCTTCTTCCATACCGACATTTGGGAGATCGTATATTGGAATTTACGCGGTGTTTCGCGGATAACAAAAGGAACGTCTTCCGTGGCAATAAGCTCGAAGTTCTCGCCTAACATTTCTTTCAATCCGTCCAGTGTCGATATTTCGTTTCCGTTTACGTCCCTATATCCCCCAACCCAAAACTCTTTGGCGGTGTACTCTTCTTTCCATGTATAGGGAGATGTCAATACCAAAACCCCATGTGCATTGAGTTTTTCATGGATCCTTTTTAAAAACAGATGCGGCTGATAGAGCCGGTCGATCAGATTTGTCGCCATGATCAAATCGTACCCTTTAAATTCAGGAGCCAAAGCACACGCATCTACTTGATAAAAGTGGACTTTACGACTCGCTTCACCAAAGCCGAAGTCATCGATCGTAACTTCTTTGCGGTTCTTGATCTCACCCTCGCCGTTTTGTGTATAGCTTATCCGCCCCGTTTGCTGCAATTGGCGCCCTACGTTGACAAACGCCTGCGAATAGTCGATACCGTCAACGTACTCATATACTTTTGCCAGCTCAAACGACGCGTATCCCGTAGCGCATCCCAAATCAAGCGCTTTAGTCTGCTGAATATCTTTGGTATAGGCAATCGCTTTTTGCGCGCAGGCTTTGGCAAAATTGGTCACTCCGAAATACTCATCACCGTATTGAAAATCGCAGTACTGCCCTACGAGTTCATCGGTTTCATATATGTTTGCTTCTTTATTTTCCATGGTATCCCTTTAGAGTTGCGGATTATTTTTTAACAATGGTAACTGATTGAGCAAGTTATCACAATAGCTCCATTGCTCAAGCGTCTCTTGCCACTCTCTTGGAATCGCATTAACCCCCCGATACGCTCCGAGAACCATACCGATCGCGATGCCTCGTGACGCGTTATCACCGCCCACCATAGCATTGGCCGCAATCGCTTTTTTCAACCCCTCTTCCTGATCCGCATATTTGAGGATAAAGTAGACAGCTCCGGGAAGTGTCCCCTCGGTTGGACTCGCTTTTCCGACTTTGATCGGTTCGGATCGGCCGATATCCCACAGCCGTGCCATCGAGGTCAATGCCAAATCATCTGCAAACGGCTCACGCGAGAGCGGTGCGTCAGGATTGGTCGCCTCTTTATATTTTGCAATGGCCTGAGCCACTTTGGTTTCAAAAAATCCCCCCATTTGGACCGCCACCGATTCAATCGCATCTTGGGGAGTTGCCCCGTTAATGACGCGGTGGGTCACACGGGCAAAAAACTCTCCTCCGCCAAGAGCATGGGTATCTTTATGGGTAAACATCGTCTTTCGCGCCACCTCGACCAGCTCCTCTTCCGTTTCATAGTAACCGTGCGCGGCAACGTGCCGTATCGCCATCGCATTGGAGATACCCCCCAAATGCTCAACAGGGGTTCCTCTTTTGACTTGGGCATAGGTCTCTTTGGTCATGGTACAAATCCACGAACCCCAACCGTTTTCCAAACGATTCATCCAATGGGGAATCATCGTAGCCACGCAAAAAGGTCTAGGGGGGGTAGAGATGGCCGCTAAATGTTCCAGTACTAAGATATTGTAGTCGCCATAGTCTGTGGTGCCACCGGCACTTTTCCCGGGATGATAGTTTCGTTCACCCCATCCGATTCCGTGGGTTTGTCCCCCCATCATTTCCCCCGGTGACATAAACTTTTCAATCGGCTTCTCCCCATACGCTTTAAAAATCTTTTGGGCGTCGTATTCGTAATGACTCCCTAGACACAGGGCATCGGCAACGATTGCCCCCATGAATGCCCCCTTGATCGCTTCTTCTTTTGAACCATAATTCATAGTGTTCACCTAATTTTTTGCAGATTTTAACCAATGAAGGTCAAAATAGTAAATCATTCCTTTCAATTCTCATATTTTTCAGCTATAATTAAGTCATAGAAAGATGATTTAGAGTTTCATCTTTAGGTACGTTATTATTGAAGACCTCGCGTTAACAGTATAATCACCCTCAAGAATA
>JAUXSZ010000114.1 GCA_030679635.1 Sulfuricurvum sp.
CTGATTTCGATTTTCTCATAAGGTTCAAAAATCTCCGTTAACCATTTAATCCGTTGGGCACCATCGGCACATTCAGAGGACTTAAAAGGGTTGCGAAAATTGGGAACAATAATGAGCCGATCGATATCCAAAACATTAAGAGCTTTAAGCGCAACATGCACATGACCGATGTGGGGTGGATCAAAACTTCCGCCATAAAGTGCTAGCAATGTTTGCCTTAACTCGATTTTAATCGAAATTATAACCGATTTTTGGTAAAATCTCCTCATTATAGTAGAAGAGGAAAATAGTTTAATGGCGCTAAAAATCGCTATCAATGGATTTGGTCGAATTGGCCGTTGTGTAACCCGATTAATTGCGTCACGTACGGACGTTGAATTGGTCGCAATCAATGACATGGCATCGATTGAGATGATGCTCTATCTTTTGCGCAATGACTCCGTTCACGGCCCTTTTGACGAGGAAGTATTTATTGTTGATGCGAATCATCTACAAATGGGGGAAAGAACGATTGAGATTTTTTCACAAAAAGATCCCAAGAATCTAAATTTCGGCGCGTGCGGCGCGGAGGTCGTTTTTGAATGCAGCGGTTTGTTTTTGAGTTCAGATTCAACGCGCCATCATTTGGAAAAAGGGGTCAAAAAAGTGATCATCTCCGCTCCAAAGCAAGATGCAGTGACGCCGACGTTTGTGTTGGGAGTCAACCATCATCTTTATGCGGGGGAAGATATCATTTCCAATGCCTCCTGTACAACCAATTGTTTGGGACCCATTGCTAAAATCATCGATGAAGCGTATGGGATAGAAAAAGGGTTGATGACCACCATTCATGCCTACACAAACGATCAAAGTATTTTGGACGTCAATCACTCCAAAGACATACGCCGTTCTCGTGCAGCGGCGGTCAATATGATCCCTACCACAACGGGTGCGGCCAAAGCGATCTCCTTGGTCTTGCCTGCCTTGGAGGGAAAGCTTCATGGGCAAAGCGTACGTGTACCTACTCCCGATGTTTCGATGGTGGATCTGAACGTACTGGTCCGCAAAAATGTGACAAAAGAAGAGATTGTTGCACGGTTCAAAGAGCATGCCGAAAATTCCATGAAAGGGATATTGGAAGTGGATGAACGCTATCGGGTATCTCAAGATTTTGTCGGATCAAGCTACAGCGCTATTGTCGCTGCAGATTTGGTGCAGGTGATTGATGGTAATCTGGTTAAGATTATGGCATGGTACGACAACGAATGGGGCTATTCAAATCGCCTCATTGAAATGGCACTGTTTATTACAAATTTTAAGGGACAAAAATGAAATTATTGAGCATCAAAGAGTGTGATTTGCATGAAAAAAAAGTATTTATTCGATGTGATTTCAATGTTCCAATGGATGAGTTTGGAAACATTACCGATGACCGCCGTATCCGTTCGGCCCTTTCCACGATTAAATATTGTCTCGATCAAGAATGTGCGATTATACTAGGCTCTCATTTTGGCCGTCCGAAAGCAGGGGTGTTTAGCGAGGAGGATTCTCTCTCCCCGGTAGTACGCCGTCTCCAACAGCTTTTAAAAATGGATGTCACGCTGGCACGTGATGTGGTGGGAGAAGATGCAAAAAAACGGGCACACGAGCTAAAATCGGGTGAGATATTGGTACTAGAAAACCTTCGATTTGAAAAAGGGGAAACGAAAAATGATCCCGAATTCAGCGCCGCATTGGCTTCGCTTGCGGAAGTCTACATCAACGATGCTTTTGGGGTAAGTCACCGCGCGCACGCGTCGGTTGAGGGGATTACTCAGCATTTTGACCGTGAGCACAAAGCGGCAGGCTTTTTGTTGCTCAAAGAGATTGAATTTTTTGATACCTTATTGGAAAATCCGGCACGGCCGTTCGCGGCAATTGTCGGGGGGAGCAAAGTGTCGGGTAAACTCGAAGCGTTGGTGAATCTTTTGCCTCGCGTGGATAAAATTCTGATTGGCGGAGGGATGGCCTTTACCTTCCTTAAAGCGATGGGTTACGATGTCGGAAAGTCTCTTGTCGAAGATGATTTGATCGGCGAAGCGGGTAACATTATGGAAGAGGCCAAACGTTTGGGGGTGAAGTTGTATTTGCCCGTAGACGTTGTGGCTGCGGAGACGTTTAGCGCCGACGCAACAAGCCGCACGGTGAGTGCTCAAGAAATCCCTACGGGATGGATGGGGTTGGACATCGGGCTTGCGAGTGTTGAATTGTACGGAGAAGTGCTCGAAGACGTCAAAACGATTCTGTGGAATGGGCCGATGGGGGTTTATGAGATGGAACGCTTTGCAAAGGGTTCCAATAAAATCGCCCATTTCCTTGCCCAAGCAGATGCAACTACCGTTGTCGGTGGCGGAGATACGGCGGATTTGGTTCAGCGTATCGGTCTGGATGAAGAGATGACCTTTATCTCTACCGGCGGGGGAGCCTCTCTTGAGCTGTTAGAGGGGAAAGTCCTCCCCGGTGTTAAACCTTTGATGAAATAAGGAGTAACCATGATTTTATGTGCCAATTTTAAAGCCAATAAAACACGACAAGAGACACGAGTCTATATGGCGGTTGTTGAGTCGTTTGTCTCTGCCAATGAGATTGACGATACGATTATTGTGTTTCCCCCTTTCACGGCATTGGAACATGTACCGCGCAATGTCCTCATCGGGGTACAGAATGCCTATCCGGCACAAAACGGTGCCTACACGGGGGAAATAACCCTTGAGCAGCTCGAAGAGTTTGAAATTAGAACGATTCTGATCGGACACAGCGAGCGTCGCCATATTTTGGGCGAAACCCAAGAACAGATTGCCGCCAAGTTTCGGTTTTTTGCTGAAAATGGATTTGTGATTATCTATTGTGTCGGTGAACCCATAGAGATTCGAGAGCAGGGAGACGAGGCATTGATGCGCTATGTTGATGCTCAATTCGAGGGGATTGATGGTCACTATCCCGATTTGATCCTCGCGTATGAGCCCGTATGGGCCATCGGAACGGGACTGGTCCCTACAGCGGATCAGATTCTCTCCATGCATGCCACATTGCGCGCTAAAACTCACGCACCCATCCTCTATGGAGGAAGTGTGAAAGTGGAGAATGCACGCAGTATTATGGAATTGGAAAATGTGGACGGTGTGTTAGTGGGCTCGGCATCACTCAGTGCCAATGATTTTTGCGAGATGATTGCGCAAGCCGCAGAATTAAAACAACAATAAAGGACGAATGAATGTTAATGAAGGGCAAAAAAGGGCTGATCGTCGGATTGGCCAATGATAAATCAATCGCATACGGGATTGCGCAGGCGTTGCACGCACAAGGGGCACAAATGGCCTTTACCTATCTCAATGATGCGTTGCAAAAGCGGGTAGAGCCGATTGCAAAGGGTTTTGATAACTCTCCCGTGTACAAACTCGATGTTTCGGATGAATCCGATATGGAAGCGATTGCTGCCAAAGTAGCTGAGGATTTCGGCCAAATAGACTTTTTGGTTCACTCAGTAGCCTTTGCACCCAAAGAGGCACTGACCGAAGGGTTTATGAAAACCTCAAAAAGTGCCTTTCAAATCGCAATGGACGTTTCGGTCTATTCCTTTATTGATTTGACGAACCGCTTGGAGAGAGTTTTGGCTCCAGGGGCTTCGATCATTACCCTCAGTTACCTCGGTGGACCAAAATACATCCCTAACTACAACGTGATGGGTGTGGCCAAAGCGGCACTGGAATCAAGTGTCCGTTATATGGCCGTGGAACTCGGAGCCAAAGGTCAGCGGGTCAACGCGATCAGTGCGGGTCCGATCAAAACATTGGCTGCAAGCGGAATCGGCGATTTCAAACAGATTTTGAACTGGAACGAAGCGAACGCTCCATTGCGTAAAAACGTAACAATAGAAGAGGTCGGAAATTCGGCTATGTACCTACTTAGTGATCTTTCATCGGGTGTTTCTGGTGAAATTCATTATGTCGATGCAGGGTATAACATCATGGGAATGGCGGCAGTGCAGAAAAATGCTGAAGGCAAGTCGGTGTTTGTTTGGGACGAGAGAGAATAATCTCCTCGTCACTTTCCAATAACAGGTAATGCGTTTACTGTATCAATATGAGAAGCCTCTTTTGGCTTACCTTCTTTTATCTTCGCTTGATTTTCATGATACACTTTCCATTTATCGGCATAACTTTGTAATGTAAATGGCGTTTCTTCTTTTGGCACTACCGCGGAAGATGGCGCTGCTGACCCTTTTACAACGTTTTTATCACCTCCATTTTTCTCCGCTGTTTGTGATGTTGTTAGCGGCGTCCACTCATCTTTTAGCCAGTTATCGAGAGAATGCTGCATCGCTCCCCCTGCACTGGCAGATGAAGTATTGGGAGATACGGCTTGCAATGAGGGATTCTGTGATGGGGAAATCGCGGCATTCGTAGCGCATCCTGCCAGCAGTAGAGAAAAAATAATGAACGACAATGAAATACGCATATGAAGCCTGCCTTTTTTCTAAAGATTTAAGAGTAATTTGTACTATAGCATATATAAGGCGAAAAACTAAAATAAATTGGATAAAAATTAATCACAAAAGTATCAAATTCCCATTTTTAGGGCTTTCTGTAGAAAGATTGATAAGTAAATGAGAATATATACATTACAGCTTTATTTAAGAAATGTGGCGTTACAATGGTTTCTGACGAAACAAAAACAGGGTAAATCCCAAAGTCAAGCTTAGCTTAAGGAGAATAAATGAAATTAGTTAAAATGAGTCTTGCAGCAGCAGTGTTGCTAGGTGCGAGTGCGTTCGCGATCGATAATATTAAAGTAAGTGGTGACGCGAAACTTTTCTATAATACAAATGACATAACAACTACCAATGCTGTAACTGGTAATACTGATGATAGCCTTTTTTCAAAAGGTACTAGTGCTGCTGATGCTGCACTTCGTGTAGGCGTAACCGGTGATTTACTTAAAGGTGTTTCATTTGGTATGACTGGTTATGCGATCAGTACTCTAGGTCTTGAAAACAATCTTGTAGATGCAACGTGGACGGGTGCTCATGATGCACGAACAGGTACAGGCGCAGGTTATGCAGAAGTAGATGACCAAGCATGGATGGGTGAAATGTGGGTTGCCGCTACACTTGGCAAAACTACCGCTAAATTGGGTCGCATGGAGCTTGATACTCCTTTTGCATTCTCTGAAAAATGGTCAATTGTTCCTAATACGTTTGATGCAGCAGTATTAATCAATCAAGACATTCCCGATACAACTTTAGTCGGTGCATGGGTTGGCAAAGGAAATGGTACCAATGCTGTCGGTGGATTAGGTCTTGGAACAAACAATACTTCAACATTAGATAGTGTTGGATTAGCATTTGATGGCGGTGTTGTAGGTGCAGGTGCAAATTT
>JAUXSZ010000115.1 GCA_030679635.1 Sulfuricurvum sp.
TTGATTGAAATCGTAACCATGTCTTGGTGACGCTTGCAGTTACCTGTAAGACGACGTGGCATGATTTTAAAACGCTCTGAGAGCGAATATTTCAATGATGATACATCTTTGTAATCAATGAAATCTACTTTTTGTTCGCAATATTTGCAAAACCGTTTTTTGTATTTTCTTTTTTCTGACATGGTTATTTCCTTGTGCTTTCGTTAAAACGGAATTTCGTCTTCGTTAATATCAATCTCTGGAAGATTGTTTTCCGGCATTCTTACCGGAGATGGCTTGCTGTATGCAGGTGCTTGGTTGTACGCTTTCGGCTGCGGAGCATCATACCCCCCGCCTTGACTACTACCAGCATCGCTGTATTCATTGTAACCACCCTGAGAAGCTTCGCTGCCACGTGAATCGAGCATTTGCATCGTTTCAACAATAACGGAGTGCTTAGAGCGCTTTTGTCCACTTGCTTGGTCAACCCATTGGTCAAATTTCAATCGACCTTCTACTAGGATTTTTGAACCCTTGCGAAGGTATTGATTGGCCACCTCACCTGAACGTCCGAAAAAAGTAATGTCGACAAAACATGTCTCCTCTTTTTTCTCACCGTTCACCGTAAATTTTCGACTCGTAGCGATAGCAGTATTGGCAATTGCCGACCCGCCTTGCGCATATTTGAGTTCAATATCACGGGTAAGATTTCCAACCAAAATAATTTTATTAAACATGAGTTTTCCTTAGGGCTTAAGAAGCTACTTCTTCTTTTTTCTCAGCAACAACAGCGGCAGGAGCAGCAGGAGCGACTTTTTTGGTTTTATCAACCATATCGTTCCATGCTTTGATTTCACGTTTAGTATCGTACTTCATAGTCACGAAACGTAAAATTTCCTCGTTGATACGGAAACGACGCTCAATTTCACTAATTGCAGAAGGTGCAACTTTGTAATAAATTACGTAAAAATAACCACGAGCGTTTTTCTCGATCGGGTAAGCCAATTTTTTCATACCCATTGGGTCACGTGCAATGATTTCACCACCGTTTGATGTGATAAACTCTTCGACGATCGCGAGGGTGTTTTTGATTTCTTCTTCAGTAAGAGTAGGTTTTACGATTACTAGGTTTTCGTAATGTCTCATAACGTATGTCTCCTTATGGTGTTCGCCCCTTATGGTGTTAATATACATCACAGCAATTGTAATGCAAAGAGCAAGGAACGCGCGTATTCTACTGAAAAATAGCTTAAGATAAGTTTTAGTTAAATAACACTTTGAAGCTTGAGAAGAGAAGATAGGAGCAACGCCTCTTGATCCGGAGAGCCCACCGATTTCATTTTCAATTCGGTATCCAGTAGCAGATTAAGCCCTTTTTTGTACGCTTCCGGGGTGATTTTGATGGAGAGTGCCGCACGCTCTTTTTCGACAAATCCGGGAAGTTTATACCCAAGGACAAGGGCTGAATCGGCGACACCGTGAATTTTTATGGCCGTATTGAAAAGATAGAGTTGCGTCAAAAAGGAACTGATCCCCGTGAGAAGCCGAATCTCGTCCTCCCCCGATTCCAGCAGATGGCGCAAAGAGGGGAGAAACTCTCTTTTTTCAATCACCTGCGTTATGAATTGGTCGATTTTGATTTCACTGAGACCGAATACGTGCTCATCGATCTCTTTCATGGTAATGGGTTTATTCAAAATAAAAAGCTTTGAGAGTTCATTGCAACTGAGAGACAGGTCATTATTGTGCGTTTCTAGCAGATGAAAAGCAGCCTGCGAATCGAGATTTAATCCGATGTTTTTAGCCTCTTGGAGGAGAATAGCGCGTGCTTCATTAGCATAGGGGTTAAAAAAGCGGACAGACCCTGTATGAGCACCTTTGAACGCGGTGTCCGCACCCTTGACATCCTCTCCCATATAACAGTAGATAAAGGTGTTGTCACTGTTTTTTCCGACCAGTTCTACGAGCGTATCCAGTTCATTTTTCGGAAGTTTTTTTTCATGTTTTACAATGAGCAAATTCTGATCTCCGAAAAGAGACCCTTGCGAAAGATGCGCCTTGGCCGCATTAAAATCGTATTCATCGTGGTACAGGCTAAGGACAGAAGCCCCCTCGATTCGCGCTAATGCCGAAGCATACCGATCAATCAAAAAGTGGCTTTCGCCAAAAAGAGCCATCGCACGCGGTGCCGAATTGTTCTGAAGATGGCGATCGAGCTCTTGTCTATTCATCCGTTTCCTTTTCGACCCGGCTCACAAAAGAGGCCGTAATTTTTGCCGTGGCCAGATTGGAACTTTCGATTTTCACAATGATATCATCAAAGAGCATGAGGCCAAATTGTGAGGTAATACTCACTTTCGCTCCCGTAACAACGTCATGAATTTCTGCAACAATCTGATCCTCTGCACGCATCACGCGGGCTTTGAAATTTTGACCGACTACACCGGCCGCCCAACGTGCAAATTTACGCTCTTGGAAACGGATCTCTATATCGCTGGCTTCACGCTCTTTTTCGCTGATCGAGGTACACAGAGATTCAATATTGCGCAACACATAGGAGCCCTCTTCCGTATCGCCCGCTTTAATCGCTTTGAGCAAACGGTGTACGATCAGATCGCTGTATCGGCGGATGGGAGATGTGAAATGGGTATAATGATCAAAACCTAACCCGAAGTGCCCCATATTATAGGGGGCATAGCGTGCTTGCATCTGCGCGCGAATGATCAGGGTATCTACTTCACTGGTGAGGTCTCTCTCCTGCGCCTGTGCTTGGATAGCGGTGATCGTATCTTTGATAGAGCCTTGAAATTCAACAAAAATACCGATACTCGCCAATTCTTGGTAAAGGGACTGAAGTTTTAGTGCACTTGGGGTTTCGTGGATACGAAAAACGCCCCGTTCATACATTGAAGCCGCCGCTTTGTTGGCCAAAAGCATACAATCTTCGATAAGCCCATGCGATGGGGTTTCAACGGCAAATTCGGTTTTGATAATATTGCCCGCTTCATCAATACGCATCTCTAACTCACTGGAACGGAAATGGTACCCTTTTTTGTAACGCTCTTCACGTAGTTTTCCTGTGAGTTCATTGAGCGCCGGAATATAGCTAAGAGCGAGGGCTTCTTTCTCGTTGTTCGCTTTTAGATTTCCTGACAAAAACGCATCAATATCCTCATAGCTGAATCGGCGGTGGGAGTGAATGATAGACTCGTACAGTTCAAAAGCATCGACTTCGTAGGTTGAGGGGTTGATCTTCAGCTCAAAAGTATACGCCAAGCGATCGACCAGCGGCTGAAGGGAACAGAGGGTTTCGCTGAGTTCTCGCGGTAGCATCGGGATGGAACGATGGGGAAGATAAATCGAAAAACTCCGATAGATGGCTTCGGCATCGATGGCACCGAAAGGTTTGACGTATTCACTGACATCGGCGATCGCAACGTACAGCGTATTCGTTTGGGGAATATAGCAAATGGCGTCGTCAAAATCTTTGGCCGTAACGGGATCGATTGTACAAAATGGGAGATGACGCAAATCGCGCCGATCAGGGTAGAGAGAGGAATCAACCACTTTGGGAAAAGAGGCCGCCATTTCCAGAACCTCTGCTTCGAACTCGTCGTGCTTGTTATAAAGTGCAAGAACAATTTTCTCATCAACTTTCGGATCGCTGAGATTGCCCAAATATGCGGCGATTGTACCGGTCTGATTGTTGATTTGATAAACAGAGCCCTCTTTCACTTCAGGCAAATCGATAAGAGAAAACCCGGCAGGCTGCTCGGTACGTATATCTTGTAAAATCCATGTACCGTTTTGACGCGCTACGACGGCTACACTGAAGGTTTCGCTTCGACCAACGATAAGGATAACCTTTGCGCTGGGTCCCCCTCTTTTGCCCAGTAGCCGCTGCGCAATGACAAGATCGCCGTTTTTGGCACCCATAAGGTGTGTTGCATCAATAAAGTGGTCACGGATACTCTCACCGATTGTCTGAAGATAAGCTCCGGATGTTTGGGAGAGGCTGATGATACCCGCTCTATACTGTGTAGAAAACTGATATTTTTTATCCGTCAGTGTTAACAGTTTCATACTGTGCCATTGAGCTACAAGCTCACGCTCTTGGGGGGCAATGTCTTGGTCATAAAGGCCATGAGTGAGACGAATTAGGAGTGATTTCATAAAGATATTATAGTCTATCTATCCTTCTATGGTAGAATAAACTCTTATTTTATGAGAAGGAATTTTGGACTATGACACACGACGCAATTTTAAATCAACTGGGGCTTATTGCCAACGAAGCACTTTTAGAGCAATTAGAGCGTATCGAAAAAAATACGCATGGATATGAAAAAATAATTAAACATATTCTGGATCTGCACGAGGCATTAAAAACCAGTGAGTCGTATGTAGCCCTTTCCAACAACGCGGACTACTTTAAAATAAAAATTGATGCGACAAGCGATGTAAGTAAAGCGGAAGCAATGGAAAAAATAAACCATTTTTGCGAAAAATTCAAAGTAGAAATCCAAAAAGTTCACGATAAACCGACCTATTACATTTTAGGTTTTGCCAAATAATATGTCCATTGAACCCATGACACCCAGAGGATACGATGAACTTCTCAGAGAATTCAAATACCTCAAGGATGTTGAAAAACCAAAAGTGAATCAGGAGAAGCAACGGGCTGCAGAGCTGGGTGACCGGAGCGAAAATGCCGAATACCACGCAGCAAAAGAGAAGCTGCGTCATATCGATAAACGTCTTTTCTATCTCAGTTCAATGATTCAAAAAGCGCAGATGATTGACCCCTCAACTCTAGATCACAGCCGAGCCCACTTTGGTGCAACCATACAGATCATCGATCAATCCAACGATGAATCCTTCACCTATACTATTTGCGGAACATTGGAGAGCGAACCCGAAAACGGTCTCATCTCCGTTCACTCCCCGCTTGCACGTGCTTTGTTTGGCAAAGAAGAGGGAGATGAGTTTAGTGTCGTTTTGCCCAGCGGAAAAAAAAGCTATGAGGTAGATTCAATTCGCTACGTAGACATTTTCTCTCTCAAAAAAAATCATCGGACAGAGTCCGATTTTGGATACAAGTAGGATCACTTTAAGAGAGGTGACTCTTTGGCTTTGGTATAATCGCGATAATCTTTAATTTGTTCAAGGAATCGCAGTGAGCACTCTCGAAAACATCCAAACCGTACTCAAACAACACAAACTCTCCAATGACGACTACACCCATATTAAAAAAATACTCGGACGTGAGCCAAATCTCGTTGAAATCGGTATTTTTTCAGCGATGTGGAGTGAGCACTGCAGTTATAAATCCTCTAAAAAACATCTCAGCGGCTTTCCGACTAAGGCTCCATGGGTGATCCAGGGTCCGGGTGAAAATGCCGGTGTCATCGATATCGGTGGCGGATATGCAGCCGTCTTTAAAATGGAAAGCCACAATCACCCCAGTTTCATTGAACCGTATCAAGGTGCTGCAACGGGCGTTGGCGGAATCATGCGCGACGTCTTTACCATGGGTGCCCGTCCGATAGCCAACCTCAATGCCCTTCGTTTTGGAAATGTCCTCAACAAAGATGATATCAGCGCTCATCAGCGCTATTTGGTTCGCGGTGTCGTAGCCGGAATCGGCGGTTACGGTAACTGTATGGGTGTTCCAACCATCGGTGGAGAGACGAGTTTTGATGAATGCTACAATGGCAATATTCTCGTTAATGCCTTTACCCTGGGCCTCGCAAAAAGCGACGAGATTTTCTACGGTCGTGCTGAGGGGATCGGCAATCCGGTTATCTATGTAGGATCAAAAACAGGTCGTGATGGTTTGGGCGGAGCCGTCATGAGTTCAGACAGCTTTACAGAAGCCTCCAAAAGTCTTCGCCCTACCGTTCAAGTGGGTGACCCATTTACAGAGAAATTACTCCTTGAAGCATGCTTAGAGCTCTTTAAAACCGATTACGTTATCGGTATACAGGATATGGGTGCGGCAGGTTTGACATCAAGCGCATTTGAGATGGCCGGACGTTCAGGGAGCGGTATGATCATGCATCTTGACCGTGTACCTGCACGCGAAGAGGGGATGGAACCGTATGAGTTCATGCTCTCCGAGTCACAAGAGCGCATGCTTCTGTGTGCGAGAAAAGGGACAGAGCAAGCGATCATCGATATTTTTGAGAAATGGGATCTTGACTGTGCCGTCATCGGTGAAGTGACCGCAACAGGCAATATGGAGCTTTTTTGGCATGGCGAAAAATGTGCTGATGTTCCCGTCAATCCGGTGAGCGAAGAAGCTCCCGTATTGGACCGTCCAATGAGCCGTCCAGCCTATTTAGATTCTATTGTAAAGGTAACGTTAGCAGATTTCGATGCTGTTGATAATCAAACCGCATTTGAAAAACTCATCGCATCCATGGAAGTCGTGGACAAAGGGTGGATTTACCAGCAATACGACTCTATGGTTCAAGCCAATACGATCAAAAAAGGCGGCGAACTCGACGCATCGGTAATCCGTATCAAAGAAAATGGTGTGGCATTAGCTATGAGCGCAGACTGTAATGTCCGATACTGCTATATCGACCCAAAAGCAGGCGCCGCAGCAGCCGTTATCGAGAGTGGCCGTAATGTAGCCATGAGCGGAGCAACACCCAAAGCGATCACCGATTGTCTCAACTATGGAAATCCGGAAAATCCGGAAGTCATGTGGCAATTTGCTCAAGGGTGTCTGGGAATCAAAGAAGCATGTCTTGAGCTTAATACTCCCGTAATCGGTGGGAATGTTTCCCTTTATAACGAAACCAATGGAAAATCAGTCTTCCCAACCCCGGCCATAGCAATGGTAGGGGTCAACGAAGATCAAAATAAAGTACTTCTCTCAACGTTCCAAAAAGAGGGAAATAGCCTCTATCTGATCGGTGAAAATAAAAGTGAATTTGGCGGATCACTGTACATGAAAGAACTCTATGCAACCGTAGCGGGAACCATTCCGAGTATTAGCTATATTGCAGAGCGCGCATTGTGGGATCTTGTCATCGAAGCCAATAAAAAAGGGCTCTTAGCCTCTGCAAAAGATTGTAGCGCCGGTGGTGCTGCAATCACACTGGCTAAAATGGCATGTGTCAGTGGCAAAGGTATTAAAGCTACAGTAAATGTTACTGATACGCGCGATATATTTGCGGAAAGTATGTCTAGAGCAATTATCGAAGTAGCACCTGAAAATTGTGCCGCTTTTGAAGCAATGCTAGGTGATCTTCAATCTCAAAAAATAGGTATCGTTGGAGGAGATATATTCTCTGTTAATGATGTTACCATGAACCTCTCTGATATGCAGTCAATTTACTACAACACCTTCAAACAAGTTATAGAGGGCGACCTCTAGTCACATCAATCCATCCAGCGCCGCGGATCATATCCATCCGTTGGTCGCGTAATTGCCTTTTTCTCAAGCTTCTTAACCATTATTAAAATATCTTTCTCTTCTGCGTCAATTAGTGGAAGAAAGCCCAATCGCTCATAAAACTTAACCGCACGTGAATTAAACTGAACACACACAGAGATTTGTTCATAAATAACAGCAGCTTCTTGCAGTAGCTGGTCCATTATCAATGAACCTATCCCCAATCCTCTGCCATCAGGCATTACCCCAATAATAAGCACAGGCGTGACATCATTAACATAACCACTTACACTGTCAGATTGTTTATACAAACGTATCCAAGCGGCAGCAGAGACTACATTATTACTCTGGGAATAAATACCCACATCGCTACTCATAAAGCCGTAGTCATTGGTATAAACATTCAATATTGGAGGATTTGCATCAAGAGTTAAAGCATACGGCAACATGTTATATGCGATTTTTTGTTCGGATGATCTGAGAAAAAATAAGGTTGTATTCATGAATAGTAGTATATCAGTTTAAATTTTTTAAAGAAAGGTGATTATTGTAAAAAGGGGAGTTAAATCTGAGGCCAGGCGGCGACCTACGTTTCCACACCTGAAAGATGCAGTATTATGAGCGAAGAGGGTCTTAGCTTCCGGGTTCGGAATGGGA
>JAUXSZ010000123.1 GCA_030679635.1 Sulfuricurvum sp.
TTAGGTGCATCATTCTCAACAAAACAACGGCTATCGATACCGCCAATTTTATTACAATGAATACGACCTGCGATTTCAGCTATGACTTGATTCGTTTTTTGTGCAAACAGACGTGAACGTTTCGCTAATTCTTCCGCACGGCGAAGTTTCGCCGTAGAGACGAGTTTCATTGCACGCGTAGTTTTTTGCGTGTTAGAAACGCTCTTGATCTGTCTTTGAATCTCTTTCAAGTTAGCCATGAAAATCCTTACAGAGCTACGAAAGTAGTTTTAAACTCTTCGAGCGCTTTTTTCATCATTGCCATTGTTTCATCATCAATTTTGGATGAAGTACGAATGTTTTCAAAAATTTGTGGATAACTGGCTTCGATGAATGGGTATAAATCCGCTTCAAATTGTACAACAGCTGATGCTGGAAGAGTATCGAGATACCCCTCGTTCCCTGCAAAAATAATCAATGCCTGTTTTTCAACAGCAAGTGGAGAGTATGGAGGTTGTTTCAATACTTCAACCATACGCTGACCACGCTCAAGCTGCTTACGGCTTACTTCATCCAAATCCGAAGCAAACTGTGCAAATGCTTGTAGCTCACGGTATTGTGCAAGGTCAAGACGCAATGTTCCTGCCACTTGTTTGGTAGCTTTGATTTGAGCAGCACCACCGACACGTGAAACCGAAAGACCGACGTTAATAGCCGGACGAACACCTGCATTAAACAAATCTGTTTCCAAGAAAATCTGACCGTCTGTGATCGAAATAACGTTGGTTGGAATATACGCCGCAACGTCACCCGCTTGCGTTTCGATAATTGGAAGAGCGGTCAATGAACCGCCACCCAATTCGTCATTCAATTTTGCTGCACGCTCTAGCAAACGAGAGTGGATATAGAAAACGTCTCCCGGATACGCTTCACGGCCCGGAGGACGACGAAGGATCAAAGACATTTCGCGGTAGGCAACGGCATGCTTAGAGAGATCATCATAAACGATCAAACCATGACGAGCTGAATCACGGAAATATTCCGCCATTGTTACACCCGTATATGGAGCCAAGAATTGCAATGCAGCCGCTTCTGAAGCTGAAGAAGAAACAACGATGGTATACTCCATCGCACCAGCTTCTTCAAGACGACTGATAACGTTTGCAACCGTTGATTCTTTTTGACCGATAGCGACATAGATACACACTACACCGTTACCTTTTTGATTCATAATAGCATCAAGAGCGATCGTTGTTTTACCTGTTTGACGGTCACCGATGATCAACTCACGTTGACCGCGTCCGATTGGAACAAGGGCATCAATGGATTTGATACCGGTTGCCATTGGCTCATGAACTGATTTACGAGCCATGATCCCAGGAGCTTTCTCTTCTACAAAACGGGATTCTGTAGATTCGATTGGTCCTTTGCCGTCGATTGGCTCGCCAAGTGCGTTTACAACGCGACCGAGAAGAGCATCACCGACAGGTACACGTAACAAACGTCCAAGACGTTTTACCGACATACCTTCACGAAGACTGACCCCTTTACCAAGAACAACAACACCGACGCTGCTCTCTTCAAGATTCATGACAAGACCACGAGTCCCGTCTTCAAATTCAACCATTTCACCTGCCATAACATTGTTAAGGCCGTAAACTTTTGCAACGCCATCTCCATATGAGACGATTTTACCGGTTTCATTAATATCTACATTCAGCTCAAAATTGCCAATTCGTTCTTTAATGATTGAACTGACTTCATCTACTTGTACTTTTGCTACCACTGTATCTCCTTTCGCGAGGGTTAAATTGCTTTTAAAATGTGCTCAACGATTTGAGCATTAAGGCGGCTTTTTGAAAAATCGATTTCTACGTTCAGATCGTCTACAACAACACGTATCCCATCACTGGTTGATGGAACAAACTTCAAGGAGATTGTAGCTCCCATTTTGTTCCCCAAATCATGCGCAATCGAATCAATAGACTCTTGATTGATTTCAGAAACACTGTAGATACAACCATTATAAACACGTTTATTGGAGGCGATTTGGCGCTTCAACTCTTTAGAAATTG
>JAUXSZ010000142.1 GCA_030679635.1 Sulfuricurvum sp.
ACGTGCGCCGTAAAAGCGATAAAGCGTTGTTAAGTTTTCCTCAGATATGATGGTAACGATCATATCTTCGTCACGTACACGGCTGAGTTTGATAATAAATCCCTGCATCTTTTGCTTCTAAACTACACTTTTCTTTGTTATTTTTTTTAATAATACCCTCATTTTAAAGTTTTTTAACCAAAAAATTGGTAAAATAAAGAAATTTTGATCTCCTTTAAACTAGTTATGTTTAAAAAGAGATTAAATACAAATAATTTCCGGAACTTTCCGATGCATAAGGTGATATATCAATGGAATACCAAGATTTATTACGATCATTTAAAGATAACTGCGGTTTCGGTCTGATCGCCAACATTAAAAACCGTCCAACTCACGAAACGCTGGAAAATGCAATTACCGCATTGGAGCGTATGATGCATAGAGGCGCGGTAGCGGCTGATGGCAAAACAGGTGACGGGAGCGGGTTATTGCTTTCAATACCGCATGATTTTATGCGGGCATGCGCAGCGGATCAGGGGATTGAACTCCCTGAAATGTATGCGATTGCGGTTGTATTTACCCGTAATCCGGCACAGCTTGATGAATTAGAGCGTGTATGTGCCATCAATGATTTAAAAGTCGTTTTGGACCGTGCCGTCCCCGTTGATACCAATGCGTTGGGCGAGCAGGCGTTGCGCAGCCTTCCTGAAATTCACCATATTTTTATCACCCCTAACTCCTTGATGGCGAGTCAGCGTTTTGATGCCCTTTTGTATTTGAGTCGTAAAGAGACAGAGCATAAATTCGTTGAGGATGAAGATTTTTACATTCCCTCTATGTCTACGAGAGTGATCTCGTACAAAGGGCTGATTATGCCCACCCATATTAAAGAGTTTTATACCGATTTCCAAAATGACAATTTTAAAATTTCGTTTTCCCTCTTTCATCAGCGCTTTTCGACGAATACCCTGCCGAAATGGCGTTTGGCTCAGCCGTTTCGTGCCGTTGCTCACAATGGTGAGATCAACTCGGTGGAAGCAAACCGTTTTAACGTTGCGGTAAAATCGGAGTCGATCAAAAGTGAAGTCTTTACCGACGAAGAGATTGCCCGTTTATTGCCGATTCTTCAGCCTCATGGTTCAGACAGTGCAAGCGCGGATAATTTCTTCGAATTTTTGATTGCCAACGGGATGGATTTCTTCAAAGCGGCTCGTGCCATTATCCCCGCACCGTGGCAAAATGCTCCCCAGATGGATCCCCAGCTCAGAGCATTCTATGAATATCACTCGACCGTTTTTGAAGCATGGGACGGTCCTGCGGCATTTTCATTGACGGACGGCCGTTACATCGGATGCGTGTTGGATCGTAACGGTCTGCGCCCATCCAAATACATCATTACCCACGACGACATGCTGTTAATCGCGAGCGAGTACGGGGTCATCGATATCCCTGAAGAAAAAATCAAAGAGCGCGGACGTTTGCAATCGGGTCAAATGATCGGGTTGGATTTGAAATTTGGAAAAGTGTTAAAAGATGAAGACATTAACGAGTATCTAAAATCCTCCAATCCGTACATGACGTGGCTGAACGATCATCTTATCTATTTACAGGAACATGTAGAAAACCAATACGTGACCAAATGCGATTGCACCGTTGATGAACTCGTGCAGCGTCAGCGCTATTACAACATTACCCAAGAGATCGTTGAGCAAGTCATAGAGCCGATGATGCGCGATGGAAAAGAAGCGGTTGGCTCTATGGGAGATGATACCCCTCTCGCCGCTTTCAGTACGGTTCAGCGTAATTTCAGTGATTTCTTCAAACAACGGTTTGCGCAGGTGACGAATCCTCCGATCGATCCGATTCGTGAAAAAGTCGTGATGAGTTTGAACACAGGCTTTGGAGAAACGCATAACATTCTGAACGAAATACCGTCCCACGCGAATCGTCTAAAAGCCATTTCACCGATTATGGTCAAAGAAAAACTCGAGGTGCTGAAATCGTTCGGAGATAAAAAATCGCCGCGCTACAACCCGGCTTTTTCCAACAAAGTTTTTTCTACGGCCTATCAGGGGTCATTGAGAGATGCACTAAGTGCATTGGTTTTAGAAATCACAAAAGCGGTCAAGGAAGAGGGCGTTCGCATTATTATTCTTGATGACAGCGGTTTCAACAGCGAGCACAAAACGATTCCAATGTTGATGGCAGTAGGACGAATCAGTCGCGCATTGCTGGATGAAAAAATACGTCATTTGGGATCGATCGTCGCGTCCACAAGCGAAGTCGTCGATTCGCACGGTGCGGCAACGTTGATCGCGTACGGGGCAAGTGCTATTTATCCCAGTTTGCTGTTTGCAACAATTTCTGCACGCGTCAAGCAGAGCAATGAAGATGAAAACAACTGTGCAGAAGCGTTTAAAGCAGCCCATTATGCCCTCAACGGCGGTTTGCTGAAGATCATGTCTAAAATGGGTATCGCTACGATCGGATCGTATCGCAACTCCGGCTTATTCGATATTATGGGTCTAAGCCGAGAAATGGTGGACGATTGTTTCGGTGATTCACATGCCATGATCCCGGGTTTGACGTACGAAGACATCGATGAGCGTTTAAGCAGAAATCACAAAGAAGCGTTCGAACAAAGCGGATTCAACCGTATTTTCCCCCTTAAAATCGGCGGGTATTATAAATTTTACAATGGGCAAGAGCACCACGATTTCAATCCGGATGTTATTCATGCGATTCATCGTGTCTCTAAAAGCGGTAAACGGGAAGATTTTGATTACCTAACCTCTTTGGTGAACAAGCGCGGACAAAAGTTTATTCGTGATTTCTTTGAATTTAAATCCGACAGAGCCAGTATCGATATTAGCCAAGTCGAATCCAAAGAGCTTATATTTAAGCGCTTTGCTTCGGCCGCAATGAGTTTGGGATCCATTTCTCCTGAGGCACATGAGTGTCTTGCGGTGGCGATGAATACGATCGGAGCTCAGAGCAACTCAGGCGAGGGCGGCGAAGATTCGGCACGTTTTGATACGTTGAAAAATTCAAAGATCAAGCAAGTGGCATCGGGACGTTTCGGGGTTACCCCTGCGTATTTGCGCAGTGCCGAAGAGATTCAGATTAAAGTGGCGCAAGGGGCGAAGCCGGGCGAGGGTGGCCAGCTACCGGGGCATAAAGTTTCTCCTCTTATCGCCCGTTTGCGTCATACGACACCGGGGGTAACGTTGATCTCTCCTCCGCCGCACCATGATATCTATTCGATTGAAGATTTGGCGCAGCTTATTTTTGACATGAAGCAAGTCAATCCTAACGCAAAAGTGGCCGTAAAACTCGTTTCGGCAGCGGGTGTGGGAACGATTGCGGCAGGCGTTGCAAAAGCGTATGCCGATAAGATCGTTATTTCGGGTGGAGATGGCGGTACGGGTGCCGCACCGTTGACCTCCATCAAATTTGCCGGAAATCCATGGGAATTAGGGCTTTCTGAAGCACACAATGCCCTCAAAGTGAACAACCTGCGCGGACTTGTCCATCTTCAAACGGATGGCGGATTAAAAACAGGTCAGGATGTCGTGAAAGCCGCCATGTTGGGTGCTGAGAGTTATGCATTCGGTACCAGCGCACTGACGATTATCGGCTGTAAATTGCTTCGTATTTGTCATGTGAACAAGTGTTCGGTGGGAATTGCAACACAAAACGAACTCTTGCGTAGTGAATATTTTACCGGTACGGTTGAGCAGTTGATTAACTTTTTCACCTATTT
>JAUXSZ010000153.1 GCA_030679635.1 Sulfuricurvum sp.
AATCGAAAAAAAATGTCGGTTTTACCTATGCGATCAGTATGGCTACCTATTGTGCCGTAATAAACCGTTTATAGAACGGAGATCGGGTACAGACGCTTAGCAGCCTCAAATCACTCTCAAAAGATTTTAAAGAAAACACTAAATTCGGAAATATTAAAATTCATGTTCATGACCGAAATGTACACAGCTTTATTCGTGTGTGGAAACCGGAAAAATACGGTGATGACCTATCCGGTTTTCGAAAATCAATTGTTGCCGTTAAAGAGAGCCGAAAGGCTCTTGTCGCGATTGAGGTTGGTAATGCGGGAATGGAACTTCGAGGGATCGCTCCGATTGTTTCTGGAGGCGAATATTTGGGTTCTGTTGAGTTTATGCAAGGGCTCAATTCGGTCATAAAAGATTTGCGGAAGAATTTTGAAACGGAGTTGATCGTTGCACTCGACAACCGTTATCTCGATACGGCAAAAGATTTACAAGGAAAGGCTAAAATTGGGGATAACTACACTCTGGCAGTCAAAGAGGATGTTATTGATAAAGCGTTGATGGGTGAGTTAAGTACTGCCAAATTTGATGCTAAAGAGGATTCGTTTTCCACCGATCATTATTACGTGACGGCCATTCCGATTAAAGATTATTCCGGAGAATTGATCGGATACGCTTTTTCGGCGAAAAAACTTGAAACAGTTGAAACCCTGATCAATGAATCTGAAAATTCGCTATTGCGTCAGGTTGTGATCATGTCTGTTTTGGATATTGTTATTTTATTCCTCCTTATTACGATCGTTCGTCGGGTTGTAACGGGTCCGATTGAAAATCTTGATGTTATTGCCCAAGAACTGGCCAGCGGCGATGCTGATTTAAGTAAACGATTGCAGATTACTTCCAATGATGAAATTGGTAAAGCGGCAAAGAGTTTCAATGTTTTTCTCGATAAAGTTCAAAAAATTGCGTTGCAGGCGCAAGAGCACGCACACGAAGCCATGAGTTCAAAAGCTCAATCCGAAATGCGGTTACAGAAAAATGAAGTATCGCTTGCTCTTGCCCATGAGATGATTGGAGGAACGATTGACAATGCGGGTAGTCTGCGCAACAGTTTGGAGAGCAGTATCAAAGATTTGAATGATGTGAACATGCTGAATGAAGAAACCGGTGAAGTAGTCGATAAGGTAAATACGCAAACCGATGAAATTATGATGAGTATCGCTAACATTACCGCAATGATTAATGATTCACGTTCTAATTCTGAACAGCTCAATCACAACGTGAGTGAAATATCGAACGTTATAACGCTGATTAAGGACATATCGGATCAGACTAATTTATTAGCACTAAATGCCGCCATTGAGGCAGCCCGGGCTGGAGAGCATGGACGAGGATTTGCCGTTGTCGCAGATGAAGTACGAAAACTTGCAGAGAGAACGCAAAAAGCGACCAGTGAGGTTGAGTCCAATATCAGTATCTTAAAACAGAATTCGGTCGGCATGCTGGAGAACAGTGAGCGGGTAGAAGAACATGCGATGGACTCGACACGACGACTGGATGAATTTAAACAGATCATGTCGCAGATGATCAACAATATTGAAAAAATAAAGACAGAGAATCAAACGATGAGTTATGAAATTTTCACGAATATGGCGAAGATTGATCATATGATTTTTAAAGCGAATGCTTATGAAATGGGCTTTGACGGTAAGACGAACAAAGAGTTTGTGAATCATCATGCTTGTGCTCTCGGGCACTGGTATGAGCAGGGAGATGGTAAAACTGTTTTCGGTCAATCGCCTGCCTATGGACGTTTACTTGAACCGCACAAAAAAGTACATAACGAAATTGGAAAGGCAATGGAACTGCTGAAAAAAGACACGACAGAGAAGAGTAATAAAGAAATTATTGATTGTTTCAAAGAGGCTGAAAAAGCGAGTAAAGAACTCTTTGCTGTTCTAAATGAAATAGTAGGGAATTGACGTTATGAATACTTCCCGTTTTAGGGAAGTCGAAGAATTTTGATATCCGCGCTGAGTCTAAGCCGCGTGAAATAATCATTGAGAACTTGGTTCCGTTTTTCTCCCATAATCGCATTGGCAATTTGGGGGCGGACGGAGTCGAGATTTTCGGTAATGAGATTTTGTTTATCCTTCATGTAAAAACTCATAAAACCATTTTTTCCATTGGGCAAAATAGGTCCAAATTTCCCCACCTCTATTTTGTTTAACATCTGAGCTAGCTGTGGATTGATATTTTTTGCCGGGATATTTTCATCTTTGGTAATAATATTGGCAACATTGCGCATCGGATCGTCTATTTTTGTTTGGAGTATTTCGGCTGAAGGGGCAACATAGGTAGTAACGTCATAGCGATCAGCATGGGAAAACTCATCGAGGTGCAATTGATAATAATCGGCCTCTTCTGTAGCCGTCGGGGGAGCCATTTTTGAGAATGCAATACTGCTGTAGAGCTTTTGACCGCGAATGCTCCCTTCTATCTTGGCTTTCAAATCGCTTTCGCTGATCCCTCGTGCCGTCTTCATCGCATCGAGAAATTGTTCGCTTGTCAGATTGTTCTGTTTGGCCATCCGCTCCATCTCTTCTTTTATTTCTGCGGGGGTAACGGAAATTTTCTTGTCTTGCGCTTCGAGCTGTTCAAGCTTTTTTCGGATAAGGGTATCGGCGCTTTTGGTCGCGTCCAATCCGTTTTGCTTCATCTCTTGGCTAATTTCGTAAAGGGTGATAGGAGTGTTTTTGACCAATACAGCAACACCGCCAACGGGAGCGCCTAGCGCAAAAGTAAATAACAACGACGAGAGTAAGAGTGAACGCATCAAAGCTCCTTGTGATAATGGCCTATTTTACCCGCATTTAACCTAGTCTTAACTAAAATTCAACAATTGTAAAAAAGGATTTTCTCATGGTAGTAACACGCTTTGCCCCTAGTCCGACGGGATATCTTCATATCGGAGGTCTTCGTACGGCTTTGTTGAGTTATCTGTGGGCGCGTAAAAATAACGGAACCTTTTTGCTTCGGATTGAAGATACCGATTTTAGCCGAAACGATGAAGCGGCGGCGCTCGCGATTGTTGAAGCGTTTAAATGGGTCGGTTTGGAACATGATGGCAACATTGAGTATCAATCGAGCCGTTTAGAGATCTACAAACACCATATCAAACAGCTTTTGGACGAGGGGAAAGCGTATAAATGCTACATGTCCAAAGAGGAGCTTGACGCGCTGCGAGAAGAGCAAACCCAGCGAAATGAGCGTCCGCAATACGACGGCCGCTATCGCGATTTCACAGGGGTGGCCCCTGCGGGCATTGAGCCTGTTATCCGTATTAAGTCACCCAAAGTGGGATCGATCACCGTTCATGACGGGGTCAAAGGAGATGTTGTCTTTAATGTCCATGATATCCTTGATGATTTTATCATCGCACGCTCTGATGGAACCCCTACCTACAATTTTGTAGTGGCGGTCGATGATGCCCTCATGGGAGTGACCGATGTAATCCGAGGGGATGATCATCTCTCAAATACCCCAAAGCAGATTGTTGTCTATCAAGCGCTTGGCTTTGCCGTCCCTAAATTTTTTCATGTCCCGATGATTCACAATCATGACGGTAAAAAACTCTCCAAACGTGACGGTGCAACCGATGTTATGGCCTACAAAACGATGGGGTATGCCCCCGAAGCATTACTCAACTTTTTAGTGCGACTGGGTTGGAGTCACGGGGATCAGGAAATTTTTTCGATGGCCGAGATGCTGGAGCTTTTTGATCCGAGCGATATTAACCGTTCCGCCTCTGTTTACAATGTTGAGAAACTTGACTGGCTCAACAGCCACTATCTCAAGAACATGACCAATGACAAACTGTGCGAATTGCTCGAATTCCACGGGGTGATGTTGATCAGCCATGACAAGCGGGAAATTTTGCTCGATGCCGTAAAAGAGCGTGCTAAAACATTGGCGGAGATGGCCCTCCTCATCAGTGAAATTTTGGTCCCTCCTGCAGCGTTTGAGGAAGCTGTTCTCAAAAAAGGGTACAAAGAGGAGAGCAGAGAAATTTTAGAAAAATTCAGCACGGCTCTTTCTTCCGCAGAAGAGCTGCATCTTCCGAGCGATTATCATCACGTCATGGAGAGTGTGGTTGCCCAAATGGGGATCGGTTTCGGAAAAATCGGTCAGCCTCTTCGTATCGCGTTGCTGGGCAAACTCTCAGGACCTGGTCTGGACAGCGTTATGGCGATTATCGGCGTTGAAGAGACATTGGCGAGGATTAACACACTGATCTCATACTGATGCGTATCGTATGGTTCCCAATGAGGGGGCCAATCCTCTCTCCTTCGCTTCTTGCAGAAACTTTTTAAGTCCCCGTTTTTCTTTCTCACCGATACGATAGGTTATGTGGCGTAAATAGTCATGTATCTGGTCGGGAGTAAAGCTGCTTTTGCGGGCATTTTCCATCAAGATGTAGTACGGAATTTTGACCGGTTTACGGACAAAAGCACGGCTGAGACGTTTGAGCTCGCTGTTGTGATGATGGGTGCAAAGAAGGGCAAAAACAAAAGGCAAAGAGGTCTTTTCATGCCAAACCTGCGCCAAATCGAGGCATTCACCCCCACTGTAGTAGTAACGCAACGCTTTATCGCCGATAAGCACTTCCCCCTCGATCTCCAAGATCTGAGCCAGGAGGTTTGAGGTTGCGGAATCGGTATCGTTTTTATGACTGCTGTTCGGCAATGAGAGGACGCTGAGGACGCTTCCTTTGGCAACGATTCCGACATTGAAATGACGGCAATTTCGGGCAGTAATACTCGAGATAAAAGCGGCATCGATTCTCCGTGCGGCAAAAGAACGATTGAGAACGGAGGGGACCCCTTTGTGATAATACAGCGATTGATGGGAGCGCAATGATTTACTGTAACGCTTGATAAAAACATGAAAGGGCAAGAGGTTTAAAAAATCAATTTTTCCAAAAATCACAATCAAAACCTTTTTATCTAAGAGGTGCTATTATACTAAAATAATAAGTGGATTTAGAGGTATTTTTATGATAACTGTAGAGTTTTTAGGGCCGATACAAAAGCCTGTTTTGAGCATGGAAGCCTCTTCCCTGCACGATGTCGCACGAATGTTAAAAGAAGATGCGCAGATGGGAGAATGGATTGAGAGCTGTGCCGTCGCTGTGAATGATACCTTGGTTTCATCATTGGATACTCTTCTCAAAGACGGAGACCGTGTATCCCTTCTCCCTCCGGTATGCGGAGGATGAGTATGCTGGAGCTGTATGACGGTCCCTTAAACGTTCCCGAAATCTTAACGCGCTGGTATGCCGAAGAGGTCGATAGTAACTATGGCGCTTATATCCCATTCGTCGGTACCGTGCGTGAGGAAGGTGGGATACAGGGGCTTAGTTTTGATGTCTATGAACCGATTCTGAAGAGCTGGTTTGATGGATGGGTTACTAAAGTCGCCCCTTCGGGGGCAACGCTCAAAATGGCACACAGTCGCGGTGATGTTTTGGTGCATGAATCCTCCTACATTGCGGCGGTTTTTTCACCAAAACGGCGCGTAGCACTTGAAACCATTGATCAATTTGTTGAAGATTTTAAAGCATCGGCCCCGATTTGGAAATACGATTTGGTAAACGCAGAGCGCATCTATGCACGGGACCGTTCGACTCCTATTTCGGGTGCAGGGATTTTAGGAACATGAGCATGATTTCTTATGAGACGTCGCAAAACATGATCAGCCTTTTGCCGGTAGGGTCACTTCGTAGTGAACGCGTTTTTTTGAGTGATGCGCTGGGGCGTGTTTTGGCGGAAGATATTATTGCCGATGAGGATTATCCGACCCATCCCACCTCTGCAATGGATGGGTATGCGATGATCCATGCCGATTTCGCGGAATACAAAGCATTGGCGATTTTAGGGGATAACCCTGCGGGCGCGGATGAGGTAGCGAGCGTAGAAAACGGTATCTGTATCAAAACGTTTACGGGTTCGTTGATGCCTGAGGGATCAGATACCCTTATCCCTATCGAAAATGTCACCGCTAAAGAGGGGGTTATCGTCATTGACAAACCGGTTGCTCACGGATTTGCCGTTCGTCCTATCGGAGAGAGTTACCGCAAAGATGAGGTTTTGATACCGTGCGGAACAACCGTGACGTTTGCGCAAATCGGTGTTCTGGCCGGGATAAACCGCGTAATGGTACGCGTAGTCCAGCGACCGCGTGTGAGCATCATCGCTACGGGAAGCGAGATTTTGGATATCGGCGAGAGCGCACGCAATGTGGGGCAGATCCGCAGTTCCAATAGCTATACCCTCCAAGCGCTCGTTACGCAACTGGGTGGCGAGTGTCTCCAAATGGGGATTGTAGGAGATGACAAGAGCGCTATCATGGAACGTTTTGATGAAGCCCTTCGCTCCAGCGACATTGTCGTGAGTACAGGCGGTGTGAGTGTCGGGGATTACGATTTTGTAAAACACATCGTTCCGAAACTGGGGGCTGAGGTTATTTTCAAGGGGGTGAACATAAAGCCCGGGCAACACGACATGGTAGCTCAGCGCGGATCAAAATTCATCATCTCTCTCCCCGGATTCGCCTACTCTTCTACGGTGACGTTTATCCTCTACGTGGCGCCGTTGATGGGACGGATGATGGGGAGAGCAAACCCATACGAGCCGATCGAAGCGACCCTCAAAGTTCCGTTTGCGAAGCGTTCCAATAAGAGTGAATTCACGGCGTGTAATCTCTCTTTTGAAGACGGCCGCTACTGGGTCGATTTTGAAGGGAAAAAGACGGGAAGCTCGGCGATTTTAACTAATTTGCTCGGAAATGCTGCACTTATGATCTGCGGAGAAGATGACGGAGATTTGGAAGAGGGGACTCTGGTGAGGGTTATCAAACTGTAGCTTGCCGTTCGCCCTGAGCCT
>JAUXSZ010000165.1 GCA_030679635.1 Sulfuricurvum sp.
AATCAATGATTTCAGATCGTGCCCGTCAATGGGACCGATGTATTCAACTCCCATCTCTTCGAACAAAATCCCCGGAGTAATCAGTTTAAACGACTCTTCAAAACGTTTCGCTAGATAATGGGCCCCTTCTCCGAAGTTATCCACAAACTGCTCTGTTTTCTTTTTAAATCGCTGATAAAAAGGGCTTGCCATTGCGGAACTGAGCATTCTGCTGATGGCACCGATTGGCTTTGCGATGCTCATCTCATTATCATTTAAAATAATCACCATGGGATATTTACGGTCACCAAGTTCATTGAGAGCTTCATACACCATCCCCGCAGACATTGCCCCATCTCCAATCAAAATGACCGGAATACGGCTGTTTTGCTCATCGTTCAGGGCAATTGCTTTCGCAGCCCCTACCCCTAACGAAATGGAGGTAGAACTGTGCCCTGCAATAAAATAATCACTTGGGGATTCGCTGGGTTTGGTATAGCCGCTCATCCCTCCGAACTGACGTAATGTTTCAAACTCATCCCATCGATCGGTTAGCAGTTTATGCGCATACGCCTGATGAGAAACATCAAAGATAAAAGGATCGCACTTAGCATCAAAAACTTTATGCATGGCAATAATAATTTCGGTTGCCCCGAGTGTTGAACTTAGATGTCCGCCGTTTTGGCTAACCACTTCCAGTATACGATCCCGTATTTTTTGAGAGAGCTCTTTGAGCTGCTCAAGTGTAAACTCTTTTATATTCATTTCAAACCTAAATTAAGACTCTGATAATAACGATCGTTTCAACCGCTCAAACCGTTTTTTGATCTGCGAATCTATGTTCCCTAAATCACTGATGGCAACAACGCCGCCAGAACTGATTGCGCGATCGGACAACACTTCAACATGCGACAGCGAACCCACTTTCTCTGAAATATATCCGTGATCTGCGGGATTAACGCGCAACGTAATTTTCGATGCTTCCCCCAGCTCTTCAATCAAACCAGCAGACAATTTTGCCGCGATTTTAGCACCATTGTCTTGTATCTCTACTCCAACCACTTCACTGGCAATTTCAATAGCCGTGTGTGTCAACTCTTTTTGGATCGATTCAAGCGCACTGCTGAACTGTGCAGCCGCACTTTCAAGCGTTTTAACTGAAGTTGAAAGCTGATCTTGAGCTTGCTCTTTTCGTTTGGAATCCTGCGATTGTTCATGAAGTACCCCCGCTGAAAATCCCTCATCGTAACTTGTTTTTCTAGCCGCTTCAAGGATACTCGCCTGATCTTCTTGAAGATTTTCTAATCGCATCTGCATCTTAATAAAATTCGAACTCATGTCATCGGCTTTTTTCAATAACGATTCAATAAGCTCATCTTTATGAGAACTGGCGTTCGGATGAGCTTCGTACTGTGGTGCACTATTTTCAGAATCACGTGCATGATGGTCAAGCGCTAATTCCTCGGCTGCTTCATGGACGCTTGCCCCCATCAAACCCGAAAGAATTTTGAACTGATACTTTCCTACCGTATGCTCATTTAAATTGTCTTTCGTGATAATAACTTCTCCCATAACCGCTTAGTCGATCATCTCTTCGGTTCCACCAAGCTGAACGATACCCTGTTCAGCAAGGGCTTGTACTGCATCAACAATTTTACGCTGTGCGCTCTCAACCTCTTTCATTTTCACTGCACCCAAGAACTGCAACTCTTCGACGAATGTATCTCTTGCTCTTTGCGACATGTTCGCATAAAACTTCTCTTTAAGCTCTTCAGGAGCACTTTTAAGTGCCAGCATAAGATCATTTTTGTCAACTGCTTTGAGAATTTCACGGACACTGTTCACATCAAGAGATGCAATATCTTCAAACGTAAACATCATCTCTTTGATGGATGCCGCCAGTTCTTGATCAAGCTGCTCAATCTGTGACAACGTTGCTTTCGATGCGGTTGTTCCTAAACGGTTAAAGACATCGGCGACAGCACGCGGTCCACCCACTTCAACTTTATAAGTTGCCAATGCTTCAAGCTTGGATTCAAGAACAGCACTAACACGCTTAATAATGGAGGGAGAGATATCTCCTAACTTTGCCATACGCATCGCCACTTCTGCACGTAAATCATCCGAAAAAATATAGAGCGTTTCTGCCGCCGCTGAAGGATCCATATGGGCTAATATGAGGGCAATGGTTTGAGGGTGTTCTGTCGTGATAAAATCAGCAAGCTGCTGCG
>JAUXSZ010000172.1 GCA_030679635.1 Sulfuricurvum sp.
TTCCAAAGTCTTTATCATTTTACGGTGGGTAAACCGTTGGAAGATAAACGACTGGAAACATTACCGGCTTATGGGCATTTAGATGATGTAATGTATGTTTTAAGCACATATCACAAGTAAGTTCGGAGGTGCGGCGTTTTAAAAACGAGTTTCGTATTTGTTTGTGCGTCATGTCCAATTAGTTTATGGTAATCTAATGGGAACCTCTATTAATTATAACTTCGACCGGCTCACTGCGAAGACGCTGAAATTTTTTTGAATTTCTCCAAAAATGTGAGCATTTTGAGGTCAACTCTTGTTAAAAGCGCTCGTTACTGAAGGATTTCTCCTTTTTTATGCGACTACAGGCGCAGCTTCCCTGTGACTGTCCATCAAACCTTGTTTGACTGTCTTCACGTCGAGCTTAAACAGTTGTACCAAGCGCATCATGTTATAAATCAAATTCATCAGGCCAATCTTCACCTTGGCCCGTTGTAGGCCGACAGTACGCACCAGATGCCCACCCATTTGCGTCTGAGCGCCAAAGACATGTTCGACTCGGGAGCGTACTTTGGATTTGGTTCGGTTAGATTCTTTCTGCTCTTCGGTCAAGGGCTTGCCACGGGTGCCTTTTTCACAGATGTGGCTGTCCATCCGGGTGTCGGCTAAACGCTGTTGCTGAGCTTCGGAACGGTAGGCGCTGTCGGCATACACCGCACGCTTGTTACCGGCCTTATCTTCGGTTTGATCCAGCAGTTCATCAAACACCTGGCTGTCATGTACCGACGCTGCCGTCACCGCATAGCTTTGGATCAGCTTGTGCTGTTGGTCGGCGTTGATGTGATTTTTGTAGCCGTAGTGCCGTTCTTGGTTCTTTTTCGTCCACCGCGCGTCGGTGTCTTTCTGGCAGCGCTTGGCCTTGGCTTCCGGCTCGCTCCACGCTTCCGGGACTTCACCGGCTTTAAGCAGGGCGTTTTCTTCCCGTGTATTGCGCTGCCTCGGTACTTCGACAAAGGTGGCATCGACCATTTGTCCGGCACGGGCGACATAGCCTTGGTTGGCCAGTTGTTCATGAAAACGGGCAAACAGAACCTCGACCAGGCTCAACGCCTTAAGCCGGTCCCGAAACAACCAGACGGTTTTGGCATCGGGAACCCGATCCTCAAGTTGTAAGCCCAAAAAACGCATGAAACTGAAGCGATCCCGTATCTGATATTCGATTCGATCATCCGACAGGTTATGCAGCTGCTGGAGCATCAGCACTTTGAACATCAGTACGACATCAATGGGCTTGGCTCCCGCCCGACTTTTCCTGGCCTTTTCATGCACCCGATTGAGGTCAGGGCGAAACGCCTCCCAGTCTATACGTGCGTTCAAGCCCACCAAGGGATCGCCCATTTCGGTCAGTTGCGCGGCACGTTCTTCTACGTCAAATAATCCAGGTTGGCGGGGTTGTTTCATCGGCTGAATCTCTCTGGGTGGCGTTGCCGCTATTATCTCATTTCGTTGCTATCCTTGGGTATCCCAAAATCGCGGGGAAATTGGAGGAATTATTAGAGATGCCCATTAACATCTTTTTCAGCCCATTCTTTCGGCACAAAACCAACAAGGTGCCGTTTTCGTTAATGTGCGAGTTTATTTGAAAAGTTTGCATTGTTTATTTCCCCTTCAAAATTTAGTTTCTGTAATAAAGCCAATTATTCATAAAAGTAGTGTTAGGTATTTGAATCGGAATTTTCAAGCACTGTTTTTAAATCGAACCGGTGAGTGCCAACGAAACGGAGATTGTGTTACCTTCCTGAAGGTAACACTTTCCCTCACGACAATCGTTTTT
>JAUXSZ010000173.1 GCA_030679635.1 Sulfuricurvum sp.
AAGTTCTTCTTGCGTCATAGTATAGTTACCTCAGGTTCGAAAAATTGCACTATAATATCATGAATATGATTATTTTCAAGAGGAAATTAAATGAAAGTTGACCTCCACAATCACACAATACTGTGTAATCATGCAACGGGAAGTGTGAATGAATACGTGGAAGCTGCTATCGCGTGCGGGACGGAATATTTTGGATTTTCAGACCATGCTCCGATGGAGTTTGATCCCGAATATCGGATGACTTTTGATGAAATGGGACTCTACGAGCAGTGGGTACAAGAGGCGCAGATACGGTATAAAGATGAAATAACCGTATTGCTGGGATATGAAGTCGACTATCTTCCGGGATACATGGACGACCGTGTCCTAAAGCGCCCCTGCGACTATCTGATCGGAAGCGTCCATTTTATCGACGAGTGGGGATTTGACAACCCTGAGTTTATCGGCCGGTATGACCATGTGGACATGGATGAGGTCTATTCGCGCTATTTCGGATTGATGGAGCTGATGGCGAAAACGGGAAGTTTTGACATTGTGGGGCATTTCGATCTCCTTAAAGTATTTAACTTTTTTCCCCGCTCCGATATCCGAATGTTGGCAAAAAATGCCCTGAAAGCCATCAAAAAAGCGGATATGGCGATAGAGATCAACGTATCAGGCTTGCGAAAACCGGTACGTGAAGCGTACCCGTCTAATGGGTTGCTAGAAGAAATTGCGGCACTGGATATCCCGATTACTTTTGCTTCGGATGCGCATCGTAGCGATCAGGTAGGACTGTTTGGCGATGAGATGGAAACATTGGCGCACCGTATGGGATATACACAATGTGCGATTTATCGAAACAGAGATAGGGAAATGATTAAATTTTAGGCACTATCCTTTTCCCCGTTTAACGTTTAATTCGCTATAATTTTTCAATTATTATTATTTTCAGGAGAAACGCATGGGTAAATTCGTAAACAGCGTCGACGAGTTTTTTAGTTTTTGTAAAGAGAACGATGTTCAGTTCGTAGATTTTCGCTTCACCGATATGAAAGGGACATGGCATCATGTTTCCTACCGTTACAGCGCAGTAAGCGCGGCTGCGTTTGAAAACGGTCTTCCGTTTGATGGTTCATCTATCGATGCATGGCAGCCGATCAACCGTTCAGATATGTTGCTAAAACCAGAAGCAGAGTCGGCCTTCATGGACCCGTTTACGGCGGATCCGACCATTATCGTTTTTTGTGACGTCTTTGATATCTACAAAGGGCAAATGTACGAAAAATGTCCTCGGTCTATCGCTAAAAAAGCACTTCAGCACCTTAGCAATGCAGGTGTAGGCGATGTTGCGTATTTCGGTCCTGAAAATGAATTCTTCGTCTTTGACGATGTTAAGATCCGTGACGAAGTTAACTGCTCATACTATGAAGTAGACACCGAAGAGGGTTCATGGAACGATGCAAAGTCATTTCCTGATGGTTACAATACAGGTCACCGTCCACGTAATAAAGGGGGATACTTTCCGGTAGCACCGATCGACACGATGGTTGATTTACGTGCCGAAATGATGTTGGTATTAGAGCAAGTGGGCCTTGAAGTTATTTTGGGTCACCACGAAGTAGCACAAGGTCAAGGGGAAATCGGAATCGTGTTCGATACGCTTGTCAATGCTGCGGATAACGTCCAAAAACTCAAATACGTTATCAAAATGGTAGCGCATCTCAATGGTAAAACAGTCACCTTCATGCCGAAACCGCTTTACGGTGATAACGGTAACGGTATGCACGTTCACCAATCCATCTGGAAAGACGGAAAAAATACGTTTTACAAAGAGGGTGGCTACAGCAACTTGAGCGAATCTGCGCTTCACTATGTGGGTGGTATCTTTGCTCATGCTCGCGCGATTGCAGCGTTCACAAATCCGTCAACGAACTCATACAAACGCCTTATCCCAGGTTTCGAAGCGCCGTCAATCTTGACCTATTCAAGCCAAAACCGTTCCGCTTCATGCCGTGTACCGTACGGTGCGGGTGAAAAAGCGACGCGTATCGAAATGCGTTTTCCCGATTCAACAGCGTGTCCATACCTTGCGTTTACCGCAATGTTGCTAGCGGGACTTGATGGTATTAAAAATAAAACAGTACCAATCGGGCCAATGGACGAAGATTTATTCGAGCTCACGTTGAATGAAATTCGTGAAAAAGGGATTCCTCAAATGCCTCATACTCTTCGTGGAGCGCTTGAGTCACTTATCCGCGATAACGAATTCCTAAGACCGGTAATGAGTGAACTTTTCATCGATACGTATCAAAACTATAAGTTTGAAACACAAGTATGGCCGGACGAAGCTCGTCCGACAGCATTCGAATTCATCTCTACGTATTCTTGCTAATCTCTGGGCCTCGGCCCAAACTCCTCGTAACTTCCCATTCCTTGTCTTTAATTTAAAGTTTTTTTTGTAATAATCAATTAATATTATTTATTCAAGGAATAACTCATGCACCGTAACGGTTATACACGTGCCAGTTTGGCGATTTCTTTAATAGCTGCAGCAGGATTAGGATATGTTGCTTACTTGCAGTACAGTCTTGCACAGGTCGATTCGGTTATCGCAACGACAATTTCTGGGGCACACAAAGCGGCAAAGTCAGTGTCTAAATTAAAAGCAGAAGGTAATGCAAGTATTGAACTGAGCAAAGTTACTGCGCTAGAGGGAAAAGGGTGGAAGCTTTCTGAGAATAATCAGAGCTATGAGTACAAAGTAGATGGTAAAGTTCATGCAACAATGACATTGGACCATGCGAGTGGAAAAGTAGTTTATAAGATTGATTGCGGAAGTTTTAAAGAAAGTATCGCACAACAAGAGTGTTCTGATACGCTGGATGGTACAGGGCGAAACTATATTAATACCGACGAGGTTCCTTGGTAGGTTTCTGTCATACCCGACTTGATCGGGTATCCAGGGTGATTTTAATTAGGAGAGCTGCGGTCCGGCTGCAGAGAAATCAAAGTCGTTTTGTCCATTGTATTTTTTAAAGTTTTTGATAAACATTGCGGCTAAATTGTCACGTTGTACAAGGTAAGCCTCTTTGTCAGCCCAAGCATTGCGTGGATTTAGAATAATCGGGTCTACCCCTTTGAGTGTTTTCGGTATGCTAAAACGAAAGGTATTGGTCGCCTCAAACTCGCTCTCTTTAATAGAACCATCGAGGATCGCGCGGATACATGAGCGGGTATCTTTGATACTCATCCGTTTTCCGACACCGTAAGCTCCCCCTGTCCATCCGGTATTCACCAAATAGACATTGACATGATGCTTGTCGATTTTTTCACCGAGAAGTTTTGCATACACCGTAGGATGCAAAGGGAGAAACGCTTCGCCGAAACATGAGCTGAATGTTGCTACGGGTTCCGTTATACCGCGTTCTGTCCCCGCAACTTTGGCCGTGTAGCCGCTGAGGAAATAGTACATTGCCTGTTCTTTTGAAAGCTTACTGACGGGAGGTAAAACACCAAATGCATCAGCCGAAAGAAATATGATATTTTTAGGGTGTGGGGCTTGAAGAGAGGGTTCGTGATTCTCGATATGCTCAATCGGGTAGGATACGCGGGTATTTTCAGTTTTGGAACCGTCTTCGTAATTTACGAGACCGTCTTCATCGTATACGACGTTCTCCAATAGTGCGTTGCGTCGGATAGCATTGTGTATTTCAGGTTCATTTGAGGGATCAAGGTTGATGACTTTTGCGTAACATCCCCCCTCAAAATTGAAAACACCGTTATCATCCCATCCGTGCTCATCATCACCGATTAAAGCCCGTTCAGGATCAGTAGATAGGGTTGTTTTACCCGTTCCGCTAAGTCCGAAAAATAAGCAGGTGTCATTGTCCGGTCCGACATTTGCCGAACAGTGCATCGCCAGTTTCCCTTCAAGCGGAAGCCAGTAGTTCATCATTGAAAAAATTCCTTTTTTCATTTCACCGCCGTACCATGTACCGCCGATGATGCACAAGTTCTCTTCGACATTAAAGAGGACAAATACTTCCGAATTCAGGCCATGGTTTTGCCATTTCTCATTGGTCGCTTTGCAGGCGTTTAGAACGGTGAACTGAGGCTTGAAGCTGTTTAACTCTTCGCTGTTGGGACGAATAAACATGTTTTTGACAAAGTGAGACTGCCACGCGATTTCCGAAACAAACCGAACAGAGCGTTTGCTCTCAGCGCTTGCGCCGCAAAATACATCGGTAATGTAGAGATCTTTATTGGAGAGCTGTTGTTGAGCAACTTCTAAGATCTCATTGAAAATAGCTTTGTCAATCGGTTTGTTGACATCGCCCCACGCGATGTATTTGTTCGATGGCTCTTCATTGACGAAATATTTATCTTTGGGACTTCGACCCGTAAAGATACCCGTATCAACCATAGTAGCACCGCTGCTGGCAAGCGCACACTCGCCATTGCGCAATTCATGCTCGATCAACTCATCAAAACTCAGATTATGAAAAATCTTTTGAGCGTTTTTAATCCCTAGCGTTTCAATCTCTGCGGATATCATGGTCTTGCTGTCCCTTTATGTCTCAATACACTGCATCAAAAAAGCGATGAGTGACAATATGGCGCGAATTATACGCCTTTAAATTATAAATGAGAATTAAAGTACTGAATTATTAGCAGAAGAGGTTGTTTCGTTGTTTATCGGTAGGTTGGAAGTAGACAAAAATAGATAATAAAATATTATCTTCAATGCTTGAGCGCTTAATAGTCATTTAAGACTAGTAGGCTCATAATAACAATAGAGTTGCGAGTGTAACTACTTTTTTTACTTATAAGGAGTAAACCATGAAACGTTCTGGTTTTACTATGATCGAGTTGATCTTTGTTATCGTTATTCTTGGTATTTTGGCAGCTGTGGCAATTCCGCGTCTTGCAGCAACACGTGAAGATGCTAAAATAGCGTCTGAAATGACAAGTGTTGCTCAAGCGGTGCAAAATTTGGGGTCTGAGTGGACAGCGCAGGGTGCACTTACTAACTACACGCTTGCTGAAGCGCAATCGGCTGTAAAGTGTTTTACTTTGGCGATCACGGCTGATGGAAATCTAACGGTAACTCCTACTCCGACTGATGCTACTATTTGTACCCCTACTATCGAAGCGGCTGTAGAAACTAAAGCTGCAGCTAATGGGATACTTAAAGCTGATAAAACAGCAAAAATTCATGTCTTGGGTGGGCAAAGCGTCAAACAATAATTATTAATTCTTCTTTATCCTTCCACCTCTTATAAGGTGGAAGGTATATAATTGAATTGATTTTTGGGATTGTTGGACAATCATAGAACTCAGTGCAAAAGAATAGGGATTTATAGGATGAAACGAAACGCTTTTACGATGATCGAACTGGTATTTGTTATTGTCATTTTGGGGATTTTGGCGGCGGTCGCAATTCCGAGATTTGCGGCAACGCGTGATGATGCCCAAATCACAAAAGGGCGCAGCGATGTTGCGGCGATCCGCTCGGCGATTGTGAGTGAACGTCAGACACGTTTGCTAAAAGGTGATATTGCGTATGTCTCTGCTTTGGATGGGGTTAGTACGAATCTTTTTGATGGACCGGATGCTAACCATACATTGTTACAGTATGGTATTGCTCCTGGGGTTGGAAACGGCAAGTGGGCTAAAACAGCAGCAAATACGTTTACATACACTGTTCTTGGGGACCCGGTTGCATTCACCTATACACAAGCTACTGGTGCATTTGATTGTACCCATACGAATCTAAACTGCAAACGCTTAACAGAGTAAAATCTGAGTTATTTTTTTCAAATTGCCCTCTTGGGCTCTCCTCTTGATCCTCTTACTTATCATAGTGAAACCCCATTGTGTACCGGAGTTCAAGTTAGAGTAACGCTTGGTAATAGAGAAATGAATGGTGTCGTGGTTGAACCTACCGAAAAACCCGATTTTAAAACACAACCGATTATCGAAGTTACCCCTTTTTTCTTTTCTACCACTCAAATCAAGATGGCGCAATTTATGGCGGAGTATTATGGGTGTTCATTGGGTGAGGCACTTAATTTATGTGTGCCGTTTCCCGTCATCCTCGGGCTTGACCCGGGGATCCATCTCGAAAAAACTGGATTCCCGATCAAGTCGGGAATGACGATTGACATTACCCTCTCTCCCGCTCAAGGCGAAGCGCTGAACTTTATCCGCTCTCATCCTGTCTCGCTGTTATTCGGCGATACGGGCGCCGGGAAAAGTGAAATATACATGAAGCGGATGGACGAGATTCTAAGCAATGGGAAGCGGGCATTGCTGTTGCTCCCAGAAATCTCTCTCACCCCGCAGATGGAAGAGCGTTTTAAACACCATTTTGGGGAAGTCTTTGTGCTATGGCACTCGAAAATGACCCCTAAGCAAAAAAAGACCACGTTAGCGAAGATTTATGACGGTTCGGCTCGTATCGTTGCAGGTCCAAGATCAGCGCTGTTTTTACCGATACAAGAGTTAGGGATCATCGTCGTGGATGAAGAGCATGATGAGAGTTATAAATCCTCCTCAAGGCCTCGTTACAATGCCCGTGATATGGCGATCTATACAGGGAAGATACTGGATATTCCCGTCGTATTGGGAAGCGCAACACCGAGTCTTGCAAGTTATGCAAAATATCCCTATTTTCGTTTGCGTGGAGGCTATTACACCTCTAAGCGGACCTTTGTATTTGAACCCTCCATTGAGGCATTGACCTCCTTTATCGATGAAGAAATTGTTAGAAATTATCACGAAGCGCATCAGGGGATCGTTTTTATCCCTACTAGGGCCAATTTCAAGTATATGATGTGTGATAGTTGCGGGTATACGATTCAATGCCCGTTTTGCAGTGTAGGGATGAGTTTGCACAGACATGCCAAAGCGTTGAAGTGCCACTATTGTAACTATACTGAGATGTTACCGCGTATCTGCCCTAAATGCCAAAGCAGTCATTTGACTAATTCACGGCTAGGGACGGCGGAAGCGGTGGAGCACTTACGGACCCTTGTGGATGGGATGAATGTGGCGCAGTTTGACCGTGATGTGATTACGACGCAAAATAAGCTGATTAAGACACTCAAAGCGTTTAATAACCGAGAAATCGATTTGCTCGTAGGGACGCAGATGCTCTCCAAGGGGCATGATTATCACGATATTACCCTTGGCGTGGTGATGGGGATTGATAACCTGTTGGCTCAAGCCGATTACCGTGCCCGAGAAAAAGCGCTCTCTCTCCTGATCCAAATTGCAGGTCGAAGTGGACGTAAGGAGGATTCTACCGTCATCGTACAGAGTTTCAATGAGTCTTTTTTTAGAATCTATTTGGACGATTATGAGCTGTTCTTGCGAAGTGAGCTAAGCTTGCGGGACGGGAAATACCCACCGCATAAAAAACTGGCCCGATTGCTCTATTCGCATAAAAACGGGCTTAAAGCGAAAGAGGTCATGGAGGAAGCGGCGATGCGGTTAAGTACTCTTACAATGGTCGAGGTTGTGGGATATGGGGCTTCACCGATTGAGAGGATCGGGGGAAAATACCGTTTCCAAATTTTGCTGCGCAGCGATAAAAGTACCGAACTGATCCGTGCGATCAAGTCGGTTAAGTCGCCTCTATGCGAGATTGATATGGACCCTATCGAGTTTACGTAAAATTAACATCCAACAAGCTACAATCACCTCATGATTACACGCTACCCCACCAAAAAAATTTACGTCGGAAATGTCGCCATAGGCGGAGATGCCCCTATCTCGGTACAGTCGATGACCTATTCGCGTACCTCCGATGTTGCCGCAACCGTTGAGCAGATTAATCGGCTCCATTTTGCAGGATGCGACATCGTCCGTGTCGCCGTTCCGGAAATTGAAGATGCCCTTGCGCTTCGAGCCATCAAAGAGCAAATTTCTCTTCCGCTTGTTGCCGACATCCATTTCAACTACAAACTCGCCCTTATTGCCGCCGAAGTCGTGGACTGTATCCGATTTAATCCCGGCAATATCGGAGAAAAGTCACGCATCCGGGAGATCGTAAAAGCGTGCGAAGAGCGTCATATCCCCATCCGCATCGGGGTTAATGCCGGCAGTCTGGAAAAAGAGTTTGAACAGCGCTACGGGCAAACAGCCGAGGGGATGGTCGCCTCCGCCGAATACAACATCAAATTTCTCGAAGATTTAGGTTTTACCGATATCAAAGTCTCCCTCAAAGCGAGTGATGTACAGCGCACGGTGGAAGCGTATCGAATGCTGCGTCCTAAAAACCATTATCCCTTTCATCTTGGGGTTACGGAAGCCGGGACGATTTTTCATGCTACGATCAAAAGTGCGATCGGTTTAGGGGCTCTTTTGCTGGACGGGATCGGCGATACGATGCGTATTTCGATTACCGGAGAGCTCGAAGAAGAGATCAAAGTCGGACGTGCGATCCTCAAAGACAGCGGGGTTGCAAAAGAGGGACCGAACATCATATCCTGTCCTACATGCGGACGAATCGAAGCGGATCTGGTCACTGCGGTCGCGATTATCGAAGAGCGGACGAAGCACATCAAAAAACCACTCGATCTCTCTGTCATGGGGTGCGTTGTCAATGCTATAGGTGAAGCGAAACATGCCGATGTCGCGATCGCTTATGGCAAAGGGTCTGGCCTTGTTATGGTCAAAGGGGAGGTCGTTGCGCGACTGAGCGAAGAACTGCTCGTTGATCGTTTTGTGGAAGAGGTCGAGAAAATGGCAAGAGAAGAGGACTGAAGTGGAAGAATCGCTTTATAATTTAGCCTTTGAACGCTCCGTACTCAGCTCTATTATTTTTGACCCCTCGCAGTTTGACGAGTTTGAAGCCGTATTAACGGCAGATGATTTTTATCTCGCGGCACATCAAGAGATTTACCGCTCAATGCTCTCTCTTGCCCAGCGTGATCTCCCCATTGACGAAGAGTTTATCAAGAAAGAGCTGAGTGGGCGTCAAAAATTCGATGAACGGGTTATGGTCGAAATTCTCACAGCCAATCCGATTTCGAACACCACAGCCTACGTCCAAGAGATCAAAGACAAAGCATTAAAGCGACATCTTCTGACCCTTACGACAGAGATCAAGCGTGTTACGATGAGTGAAGATCTCTGCGGTGCGGATGTTGTCGATTTGGTCGAGAAAAAGCTCTATGAGATTACCCAAAGCTCACAAGCTACCGACTTTAAAGACGCCCCAAAAATTACCGAAGATACGATGGCTTACATCGAAGAGATGCGCGCACGTGGTGATGCGGTTTTGGTAGGTGTCGATACGGGGTATGCCGAGCTGAATAAAATGACGACCGGATTTGGAAAAGGGGATCTTGTTATCGTTGCGGCCAGACCTGCTATGGGGAAAACCTCGTTTGCCCTCAATATGGTTCAAAATCTCCTCGAAAAAGGGAAAGGGGTCGCCTTTTTCTCTCTTGAGATGCCGGCAGAACAGCTGATGCTCAGACTCTTAAGTGTCCAAACTTCTATCCAGCTCCAGCGTTTGCGTTTGGGGGATATGAATCCGCAGGAGTACAAACGGCTCAACGATGCGGTGGACAAGATGCGCAACAGCAAGCTTTTCGTGGACGATCACGGTTCTTTGAATATCAATCAGCTCCGTTCAAAACTCCGTAAACTCAAAAGTCGTCACCCCGAGATCGAACTCGCCGTTATCGATTATCTCCAAATTATGAGCGGAGTAGGGGGGAAAGATCGTCACCTTGAGGTGAGTGAAATTTCACGCGGACTTAAAATGCTCGCTAGGGAGTTGGAAATTCCGATCGTTGCCCTTTCTCAGTTGAACCGATCGCTTGAATCGCGCTCCGATAAACGTCCTATGCTCAGCGATATTCGCGAATCGGGATCGATTGAGCAGGATGCCGATATCATTCTTTTTGTCTATCGCAATGATGTTTACTTGTACAAAGAGGAAAAAGAGCGGGAAAAAGAGGCGATCTCATCGGGAAAAGAGTTTATCTCCAAATACATAGAGAAAGAGGAAGAGGAGGCGGAGATCATTATCGGTAAACAGCGTAACGGTCCGACCGGGCATGTAAAGCTGGTGTTCCAGAAAAAATTTACCCGTTTTGTCGATAAACCGACCTTCGGTGCGGCACAGATTGTCTACGAAAGTATCGATATGAAACCTGCGGTCATGGACATCGGAGATGAGAACTTCTCTATGCCGATAATATAGTGTCCAAATTAGAGAGGGTTGAACTTTTAGACCGAAAGAGCGGCTCTTTTTTTATCCTCTTTCTCCTTTTTATCGCCTCACTCTCTATCTCCTTTGACTATTACAAATTTACAGAATTTAAACGGTTTGATGATCCTCTGATCCGTGCAGAGGTTGTCGATCAAGAGATACGGTTGATCGGGGAACAGCCGAAAACCTCTATCAAGCTCCGCCTTGAAAACGGCTCACTGTGTCGATGTGTTATGAGCCCCTATTTACGTGATCTTCGCGGGCGAGAAGTGTTGGTGGAACTGCAGATCAAAAAAGTAACGTTTCTGGATTATCTTAAAGGGTTTCGTGCACGGGGGGTGATTCAAGAGGTCTACCCCGCATTGAGTCTCAAAGAGTGTTGGTATCGGATCATCGCCGATGCTCATGAAGAGCAGAGAATGAAAGAACTGTATGGGGCTCTTTTTGTGGCAACCCCCATGAGTCAAGAGTTCCAAAAACTCGTGGGTGCTATGGGGCTGAGTCACATCCTCTCGATCAGCGGGTATCATTTTGGTATACTCAGCTTGATTGCCTTTTTTTTCCTTCGCCCTCTCTATCGGCGGCTTCAGAATCGCTATTTTCCCTATCGAAACGGCAACCGAGATCTTTTTTTGATTGTTTTTGGGCTGTTATTTTTTTATTTATGGGCATTGGAGTTTATACCGCCGATGGTAAGATCTTTTGGAATGATTGCGGTGGGGTATTTCTTGTATGATCGTGGGATTAAAATTGTCTCGTTTCAAACCCTTTTGATCGCAGTGGGGCTGCTGCTCGCCTTTTTTCCGAAACTCTTCTTTTCCCTGGGATTCTGGTTCTCTTCTTTCGGTGTTTTGAGTATCTTTATTTTCGTCCGATATTATGATCATTGGAAGCCTTGGCAGATATTTTTGGCGCTCCATCTTTGGTGTTATCTGGTGATGCTTCCCATCTCCTTGGCTATTTTCGGAACCTTCGGATTTTGGCATGTGGTATCGATTCCGTTGGCGTTGCTGTTTAACCTCTATTATCCGGCAGTTTTAGCACTGCATCTGACACCGTGGGGGAATTGGTTTGACCCGTATCTGGAAGCTTTGTTTAATGCAGGGGATGTCCATGCGGTGAGCATACCGATGTGGAGTGGTATTTTAAGCATCGGATTGGCTGTTGCGGCGATCCGTTTTAAGAGCGCTTTTTGGGCGCTGGGGTTGTTGGGCAGCGCTACGCTGATAGGCGCGGTTTATCACATAGCATAGCTTCATCCCATAAATAACAATAATCCATGAGAGATAGATCCATAAAAAGAAAAAGATAAGGGCTGAAAACGAACCGTACATCGTCGCGTACGTTTTATTGTAAAAAACGTATTGGACAAAACTGTTTTTGGCCATTTCCCATACGGATGCCACGACAAAAGAGCTGATCCCAGCTGCCTTGGGAGATATATCGGCATTAACGGCGATTTTATAGATGAGAAAAAAGATCCCCCAGAGGAGTAAAAAAGGAAAAACAGAGAGAATATTAAGGGCGAAGCCTCTCATGTGCAATTGAAGATACGCTTCAAGACTCATAGAGGTGATCAGAATAATTGGGGTTAACGTAATCAAGGTCCAATAGGTCGTGATTGATTCCCAAATGCCACGGGGAGTTGATTTGAAAATTTTGCCGACAATGTGGTCGAAATTTTCGAAAAACAAGATAGAGGAAACGACCATCGTTGCAAACCCGATGATTCCTAGCTTAACCGAATTTTTGAAAAAGGATTCGAAATAGTTGGCAATGGCCGGAGTTTGAACCGGCATGATGTTCTCGAAAATAAAGATCTGAATTTTCCCGTATTGTTCGCTAAATACAGGGACATTTGCGATCAGACTCAGTGAGATAATCAGCAGCGGTACGAGGGTAAAAATCGTATAAAAGCTCAAACTGGAGGCATAAACAGTAATCTCACGATCAAACATCATGAGGACAAAAAGTCTCAGATACCTGAATGCCTTTTTAATTTTCATGAGCTAGTGGAGACCCATTTTGAAGGGATTGAGAATATTATTCGGATCAAACGCATGTTTGATGGATTGAAACAATGCCATCTCTTCAGGGGTAAATGCCATAGACATATAAGGGGCTTTGGATAAGCCGATACCGTGCTCTCCGCTGAGCGTCCCTCCCAGATCAATAGTCGTTTGGAAAACTTCTTCAATTGCCTGATGGCCGATTTTAACCTGCTCGGGATCTTTTCCATCCACCATAACATTGGTATGAACATTGCCATCACCCGTATGACCGAAACAAGGGATGTTGATGTTATATTTTTTGGCAATGAGGGCAAATTTTTCCAGCAGTTCAGGCAAAGCTGAGCGGGGAACGGTGATGTCCTCGTTGATTTTTTTAGAACCGTAAACCGATAGACATTGGCTCGCATTACGTCTGGCAAACCACAAATCTGCCGCCTCTTGTTTGTTTTGTGCGATTTTGAAGTCGCTGCATCCGTTTTCACGAAATACTTTTTCGATCTGTGCGAGTTGAAAGTTCAAGTCTTCTTCTAGATTTCCATCAACATCGGTGACGAGAATTGCCCCTGCTTCGATAGGGAGCCCCTTGTGATAGGTTTGCTCGACGGCCCGGATCGTGAGATTGTCCAAAAATTCCATGGCTACTGGGGTAACGCCACTCGCCATTGTTTTGTAAACCGCTTCCATCGCATCGCCAACAGTAGCGAAAATACCCATAGCCGTTTTGGTCATTTTTGGTTTTGCAAGAAGTTTGAGCGTTACTTCGGTTGTCACGGCCAACGTCCCCTCAGAGGCGATCAAGATACCCGCAATGTTATAGCCGGCGACATCTTTGATCGTCCGTTTTCCCGCTTTGATAATATTTCCGTTGGGTAAAACCGCACGGATTGCCATGACATAGTCTTTGGTAATACCGTATTTTGCCGCGCGCATTCCCCCTGCGTTTTCATTGACGTTTCCGCCGATGGTGGAGTACTCCTGGCTCGCAGGATCGGGCGGATAAAAAAAACCGACTTCTTCTACTGCTTTTTGGAGTTCCATGTTGATGACACCGGGCTGAACAATGGCGACCATGTTCTGCATATCGATCTCTAAAATTTTGTTCATATGTTTTTCAAATCCCAGAACAATCCCGCCATTGGCAGGAAGGGCGCCGCCCGTAAACCCGCTTCCAGCACCACGCGGCACAAGAACAATACGGTGCTCGTTGCAGTATTTTAAAATATCACTGACATCTTGCTCATGTCTTGGAAATAAAACCGCATCAGGCTCAAAACGTTCACGTGTTGCGTCGTAAGAGTAAGCGATCAAATGGGCTTTATCGCTGTAAACGTTTTCTTTGCCTATTAATCCAGTAAAAAAGTCCAGTGCGCCGGAGGGAAGCATCATTATTCCTTCACGTTAAAATTACGTAATAGTGCGCTTTTTTCACTAAATTTTGCTTTGTAGAGTTCATATAACTCTTTGTTGTTTGTATTCTTTAAAGCGATTTGTTCCAAATAATAGGGCTCATAGTTTTTCAGTCGTGAACTTCCTTCTCCCCACCACGCAGCTCGGATAGAAGGAACCCGTGAGTAAAATGGGGTCATGAAATCGTTTTTGGTATTTAACGAAGGTACGGTTTGAAGTAATGCAAAGTTTTTACAATCAAGAGTAAAAAGGGTGTCGGCACTTTGTACGTAGAGTAAGCCGACGGAACCTGCCGTACAGAAACGGTGAAAATCATTGACGAGAGGTGTTGGATGCCCCTCATGAGAGAGATAGGTGGCATAGGTATCGGGATGGACCCATTCGATATTGGGGATATTTTTTGTAATGGCATCGTACGTCTCATCGTTGGGTGCAATCAATAATGCCCGTTCATAATCATAAGCGAGGACTACCTCGTCGGAGACTTTTGGTTTCCAGGTTCCGCTTGGGAGTGAGTTTTGGCGCAATCCGTCGTAGGTTGAGAGATTCACGAGGGCACGATTAGTAGTAGCATCTATCGTAGCTACCCGTGCATTGGCAATGATTGTGCTGTGATTGTTGTCAAAATGACGAACGACAAAGCCGCTCATTCCAACTTTTAATTCAGGTGATTGAATGCTCCCCTGTTCTCCAATAATCTCAAGAAGGGGGGTGGAAATAGGTGACGCCTCTAGCATCCCAAAGCAGATGAAGGAAAAAAGCCAAATGCGCATCGTGGTAACCTTTGTCGTATGAATTAGAGAGATTATAGCCAAGTGAGACTTTGTAAACAAATTTTTTGCTATCATTTTGTTCTTTAGATGCGTGTTTATCTGTCAACACGCTAGCGGATTAAGGATAAATATGGGTCGGTTAGTATTATTGTTATTGTTGCCCCTATTTTTATTCGGTTCATCAGTGAAGTCTTTTAAATGGAAGGATGGGGAGAGTTTTTTAACCTTTTTGGAGGATAAAAAACTCCCTCTTTCTCTCTTCTACAACCTTGATAAAGAAGATCAACAGCTGACGGAAGATATCCCTTTCACGGCCAATTGTCAGATGCTTATTAGTGATAAGAATATCATTGAGCAAATTTTGATTCCTGTTAATGATGAACTCCAGCTTCAAATTTATCTTACCCCAAAAAAACGATACAAAATGCATGTCATCCCTATTGTGAGTGAAACCTACAATGAAGTCCTTTATACGGAAATTCAAACAGCTCCTTATGATGATATTCTCAAGGCTACTGGTTCTAAAAGGCTAGCATCTAGGTTTGTTAAGATGTTCAAAGGACGGGTGAATTTCAAAAAAGAGGTTAAGCGTGGTGATCCGTTGGTCATTGTGTATGAGCAAAAATACCGTTTAGGAAAATATTTTTCGATGCCGGAAGTTGCAGGGGCAATGATTGAAATAAGCGGTAAGCGTTATGTGGTTTATAGACATAAAGACGGACGCTATTATGATGCCAAAGGGGCACAGTTTGAAAAATTTCTCTTTAAGCTTCCCATTCGTAATGCACGGATGACTTCCGGCTTTACAAAACGGCGCTACCACCCTGTTCTGCATCGTTATCGTGCCCATGTGGGGGTCGATTTTGGTGCCCGTCCAGGTACACAGATTTTAGCAACGGGTGAGGGAAGGGTATGTTTTGCCGGCTATTCGAATGGGTATGGGAAGACGATCAAAATACGTCATTCAAATGGACTCACCAGTCTTTATGCCCATCAAAAAGGGTTTAAAAAAGGGATTCATGTAGGCTCTAAAATAAAGCAAGGTGATATTATCGGATTTGTCGGCTCTACAGGGCTTTCATCAGGTCCTCATTTGCATTTTGGAATGTATGATGGGAGCACGCCGATTAATCCGCTGAGCGTTATGAAGAAAAAAACAGAAGGATTTACCGGCAAAGAGTATCGGCAGTTTGTTGCCATACGCAGTAAGCTTGATCGAATATTTAATGAAAAACTACGTACGAAGCCGTTAAAGCGTAAGCCGCTTGATTTTCAAGATACCTATTATGTCAACAAAGATACTTTTAAAGTGGAAGTTTTCTAGGGGGCGTACGTTTCCCCGAAGGGGAAGGTTAGAATTTGTAGCTTAACGTTGCGTAGAAGTTACGCCCCGGTTCGTTCATTACGAGTGGATCAATAGCATCATCCCCAGTAACCAATTCATTTCCTATATAGCCGTTGCTGATGGCATAGGTACGGTTGAAAAAGTTATTAATACCGGTCATAAGTGAAAAACCTTTGCCGAGTTCAGCACCGTATTTAAAGTTAAGAATACTGTATCCGGCAATCTCTTTTTCACCGTTGTCGGCATCTATGGTTTGGCTTGAAGCCCCAATCCATTCGGCCATTGCGTAGTGAGCGCTATTATCAAATACCAAAGCAGCACGCCCTTTCATTGGCGGGATCTCAGCTAAATCTTTATCGATTTGTGTGGCTGTCCCGGTCAGCTGTGAAGGATCTTTTTTAGTCCCTTTTTGATACGCTACTCCTGCGTCGATGCTCCACTCGTTGTTAAGTATTGCATCGGCTTTAAGATCAAATCCAACGATACGGGCATCAATATTGGCCCAAGTTGTAGCAGTCGCACTATTTTTATATTGATAAATGTAATCTTTTAGATCACTGTAAAATACGGTCCCTTTTAGATGTAAATTTCCGACAGTGCGTTCTGCCCCTAAATCGATTTCACGATTAATGGTTTCGTTTAGATTGTAATTTCCACTGGGTACCCAATAGAGTTCTTTTGCATCAGGAACGCGGGTTGATTGTCCAATACCCATGAACACATTTGTATGGGAAGTGTAGTTGTATTTTGCGAGCACGTTAGCGCTGATATTAGTATAATCGCGATCTTTCATATTAGTCAAAAAGGTCCGGTTAGTTGTTGTGCTGGCATCAAGCATTGCAAGATTCTGATTGGCGTTGACGGTTGTATCATCGTAGCGCATGCCGCCGCTGATTTCATAATGGCCGATTGTTTTAAGCCCTTTTGCATACAGAGCAATATTGGTCGTATCAACATCAGGAAGTAGAATATTGTAAGCAGATGGATTGCTTTTTGAATACTTAGTGCCATCCCAATTGCGGATACTTCCATCCAGTCCTACTGAAACTTTTATTCCGGCCATAGTCAGGGTATTTTCAATCACCGCTCCTTGTATTGTTGCATTCACAGGGGCGACCATTACCGCATACATAGGTGCCATGCCAACACGAAAATCGGTTCCCATGACGTGTGTTACTTTTGAATGGTACCCTTCAATTTTCAGTTCATCGGAAAAACTAGAGAGGTTTAAAAATTGATATTTGAGGTTGAACATATCGGTATCATCTACCTGTGCGTCCATTTTGTATCGTGGATATAAAACATTATCAGTCCGATCACCAAAATAGCTGAGGGTCAATTTTTGGTTATTACTGATGTTGCCAACGATCTTAGTCGAAAAATTATTTCGTTCATATGCATTAGCGTTCTCGTACGCCGTTTTGTATTCTTGGGCACCCACGGCGAGATCTTTGGTCTGTTCAACTAACTTTTTGCCATTGCCGTCTTTATATTGACCGCTTGTTTCACGGCTAAAACTGACAAGCGCTTGAACTTTATCATTACCACCTTCTACGGTCGTAGAGAGTTTACGGTAGTCATAGCTTCCAAGAGTCGCCGAAACTTCGCCACCTAACTCTTTTGATGGATCTTTAGTTACGATGTTGATTTTACCGCCCAGACTTCCGAACTGAGTAACGTCAAAGGGCCCTTCTTGAACCTCTACACTTTGAATCTGGCTGGAAGAGACGTGCATGGATGGGGGATCCATGCGGTTTGGGCAGGCACCGCATACTTTGGCATCATCAATCGTGATGTTCAAATTGTCTTTTCGGAAGCCGCGCAAGATAATGTCATTGCCTACGGCGCTGTTTCGTACATGGGTGATTTCAGGAAGGGTTTGGGAGAGCATTTCGGCCAAATCGCTTTGGCGGGAAAATTTGACCATCTCATCGGCGCTAACGCTTTTGCTATCGACTTTGGATGCGGAGCCTTCTACGGTGATTTTTTGGATGGATACGGGTTCAGAGGCGAGAGCGGCAATAGCTGCTAATGAGAGGAGAGAAAATTGTTTCATACTTTTATTCCTTCAGTAAATATGAAGAAATAATAGAGAAAAAGTGTTACATTAGTGTTAAGGGTAGGGCTTTTTTATTCGATTCGCAAGGATACTTCTTCGGGAAATTGCATCGTGACACAGTGGAGTGAGCCATGCTGACGGATGAGAACGGAGCAGTCGATAGGGATGATGTCACGTCCACGGAATGCCTTTTCGCAAATCGCAATCGCTTGGGCGTCATGCGGGTCGTTATATACAGGGAGCAAAACCGCATCGTTGATAATCAAGAAATTGGCATAGGTGGCAGGAAGCCGCTCCTCGTCGTAGAAATGGGGCTGCGTCATCGGCAAGGCGATGAGATCAAACGGTTCGCCGTCAATATCCCGAAGAGTCTGGAGCTCTTCTTCCATTTTTTTGAGCGCTTCGTAGTGCTCATCCGTTTTATCGTTACATTGAACATACATGATCGTATCAGTATCGATGAAGCGGGCAAGGGTATCGATGTGGCTGTCAGTATCATCTCCCGCTAAATATCCATGATTGAGCCATAAAATCTGTTCTACCCCGAACTCTTTTTTCAATATTGCTTCGGTTTGTCCTTTGTTCAGGTGGGGATTACGGTTAGGATTGAGGAGGCACTCTGCCGTGGTAAGAAGGGATCCGTTACCGTTCGTCTCAACTCCTCCCCCCTCTAAAATAAGATCGATTTTCCGCATAGGGGCACCATAAACGTGAGCGATCGAAGCGTTCATTTTATTATCATGTGACGCATCGAATTTTCCACCCCATCCGGTAAAGGTGAAATCAAGGAGAAGGGGTTCATCTTCGTCTTCGTCGATGACACTTAAAACACTGCAATCTCTCGCCCAGGTATCATCGGTTTGATAGGTGACAAAGATGAGATCGGTGTGGTCCGCAAAATAGCTTTTGACGACATCAACATCATCGCAGATGATAAGACAGGGCTGATACTTTGCAATGGCGTTGGCAATGTTGACAAAGGTTGCACGCGCTTCTTCAAGATAAGGGGCCCAGTCGCTTTGTGGATGGGGAAAAATAAGTTGAACAAAACTTTGGGGTTCAAATTCGGCAGGAAAGTAGCGCATTAAGTGACCTTAGAATATAATATTTACATGGGAACTATAAAATTAAGCCATCAGGCACTGATTCATAATTTTGACATTATCGCACAGCAAGTTGGAACAAAAGATAAAATTGCGTTGGTTTTAAAAGATAACGCGTATGGGCATGGCAGCAGGCTCATTGCAGCAGCGGCAAAAGAGTACGGTATAACACAAGCGGTAGTACGGCTTGAGCGTGAAGCACTGGAAATTGCGGAATTT
>JAUXSZ010000175.1 GCA_030679635.1 Sulfuricurvum sp.
ACGTCTGCCGGATGCTATACTTAAAGCTATCGAAAAATGGGAATTGCAGCGCGCAAAAGAAAAAGCGGATCAGGATATTATCCAAATGAACAGGGAATTAAGAAATCTCTCTGCTCATTTACAAAATATTCGGGAAGAAGAACGGGCATCGATTTCACGTGAATTACATGATGAATTAGGGCAGCAGCTAATGAGAATAAAAATGGACATTATTTGGCTGAGTTCAAAAATTAAGGATACTGGCGATGAGGTAAGAGCAAAAATTTCTGACTCTATTGAGCTTGTAGATGAAACGGTAGGAACTATCAGACGGATAAATACTACACTACGCCCCAAAATTATCGATGATCTTGGTTTGTTTGCTGCACTTGAATGGCAGGCAAATGAATTTACCAAACGAACGGGAATCTCCTGTAACCTGAAGGTTGACCTCACCGAACCCCAGTTTTCAAAATTTTTGTCTATTCATATTTTCAGAATATACCAGGAAGCGCTTACCAATGTAGGCAAACATGCGCAGGCCAAAGAAGTGAATACAGAGCTTAAATTCATCGATGGAAATATGATTATGTCCATTCAGGATGACGGAATTGGAATCAATACAGAAAAAATGAAGAATGAAAGATCATTTGGCCTGTTGGGAATGAAGGAGCGGGCAGCCATGATAAACGGGGTAATAGGAATCCGATCTTCCGCCGGGAAAGGAAGTACAATTGAATTAACTATACCTATTATAAGTTAAATAAGCTCAAAAAATGAATTTAAGAGTTCTTTTAATTGACGATCACGCAGTGGTAAGAAAAGGATTGATGCAAATCATTAAAGATGAATTTATTGATGCTGAAATTATTGAAGCGGATTCGGCAGAAGAAGCTTTGAAAATTATAAGACATGGAAAATTTAACCTGATAATCAGTGATATTTCTATGTCAGGGCGCTCGGGTATTGATCTGGTGAAACAACTATCTGAAGAATATCCAACCTTACCTGTATTAATTCTTAGTATGCATCAGGAGAATCAATATGCAGTACGGGCATTGAAAGCAGGTGCTTCAGGCTATCTTACTAAAGACAGTGTTTCATATGAACTGATCAAAGCGGTGAAACAAGTGTTGAGCGGAAGAAGGTATATCTCTGATGTTGTCGGCGAATTGCTTGCCGGAAATTTCTTGAATAAGAAGACTGAATTTCAATATCAATTGCTTTCTGATAGAGAATTTGAGGTCCTTAAGCTCATCGGGTCGGGTAAAAGTGTTTCTGAAATTTCAAATGAGTTATCATTAAGTGTTAACACAATAAGTACTTATCGTTTACGCATAATGGAAAAGATGAAACTGCAAACCAATGCTGACATCATCCGTTATGTAATTGAACATGAGTTAGTTTGATTTCGTTTAGGTTTTGCAATACAACCTGTTTGTTTCGATTAAAAATTCTCTTCTATATCTCTCGTTGGCCCCGCTAACAAGCAAAGTTAATCTCCAGTTTCCTACGTAGCAGTATCAACTCTCCGGCTATAATTCCTTCCGTGCAGCCAGGTGTTGTTATACTTGTCCAGAGTAGCCCACATAGCCTGATTCAGATCAGTTAAGGTATGAAGGGTTCACCCCCTAAGCTTAGCGTATATGCAGGGGGAGATATGCATCGCAGGCCTCATTTGCTGCTTTCACAAAGCATAATGAAAGCCCTATTAACTAAGCTTAAGTCCATTAGGATGGCGGTTATAATATTCTTCCCACATCAATTGTTCGGTAATCCCATTACGCTTTAGCTGCTTGTCTATCCCGAAGTGGGTGGTCAATTTCTACCGGGGAAGGTGGTCAGTTTACTCCATTTTTCCACTCCAGAATTGGAATATAAGAATAAGGACCGCATTTGCCAAAAGCCTCAGAATAAATTGTCCTTATACCCTTGTCACGGTTTCTACTACATAAAAATGACATGATTCACTATATACCAGGGAAGCTGTAGTAGGGACATTTGTATAGTTAATTAATTATACAAATCTAAGACAATGATACACGCTACAAAATATTTAGTCTACACCTTAAGTCTGGGATTTGTACTTATCTTTTCTATCGGATCTCTTTCTGCCCAAGTTGTGAAGGAAATGGAAGTTTCTATCTCCTCTCAGATGGCTATGCAAATGGTCGGAAGTTCAAATGTGTCTTTCGAAATACCAGCAAACTCTAATAAGCGTTTGATAGAAAAAGAAGCTGCTGTCACAATAAAAGTTCAAACAAACCGCAACTGGGTTTTACAGGTAAATCCTCAAACAGAAAGTTTACATAGTTTAACAAATAAATCTATTATTCCGTCAACAAATTTGAGAATAAGAGCAAATGGAGAGTCATTCATGAATTTGCAGTCAGAAGATATTAATCTAATAAAGGGAAATAAGGGTTCTTATCAGTCTTCAGGAAACGATATTTCCATTGATTATGAATTACCTTATGATAAAGATCAAAGTGCCGGCAATTACCAGGTTACCCTGGTGTACACCCTTGCCGCAATTTAGAATTCTGCTGTAGGGATTGATCTTGAACCTACCGTGTGAAGCGCTCGAATTTTAAGTGCCTTGTAATAAGAATTAAAAGGAAGCAAGAACATTTACTTTGTTTATCCTAAAAATAATCAATACAAATAGTGATTTTATTACATATTTCCCAGTTTGAAAATATCAGATAGCAGTTTGGCTTATCCAGGTAAGTTTCTCCCCGGCTCTACTTTATGTAGTATTATAACTAAATTTTTCGGGAATTAATTTTATCTCACCATTCAATACATTTTCCAATGCAGGTTTGGAAATGGTATCCATTTTTAAGAACCATTGCATACTTAGCTTTGGTTCAATAACAGCATCAGTCCGCTCAGAATATCCAACTTTATTTTTGATATCTTCCACTTTCACAATTAATCCCATTTCATCCAGATCTTTCGCAATTTTTTTACGAACCGCAAAACGATCTTCACCAACATAAAACTGTGCGGCTTCACTCATTTT
>JAUXSZ010000179.1 GCA_030679635.1 Sulfuricurvum sp.
ATCATTTCAATTGTCATATTTTCTAAAAAATTTAAAACAAAGGTGCATATGAACAAAGGCTTATTTATATCTTCATCAAAAAATGCTTTTAGTCCAGTTGCTTTTGAAATATCATCTTTATTTGTTCTTCCTCCATATACGGCCGATTTAATATTGAAATAAGCGTCATAATCACCATATTTCACCTTTGTGTCATATACACTTACTTCGGATTCGGATGCTGATATGGACTCCATAAGCAACTTCTCACAATTTGCTTCCAAATTTTGATTTATTGCTTCTTCAATTATTCTCCAAACAGTTCGACCTTTTGCAGCTTTCCCCCAACCATTTGGAAACTGTTTATTTGTGCCAATTTGGATTGGACCTATGTTATTTATTAGTTGATTTAAGTCAGTTTCTAAGTGTGAGCGGATTGTATCTATATTCTGAACAGTTAGCATTTTATTAAACCTCGATTCATTGCTTTTCCCAGCATAATAGACAAAGCAATAAAAAAAAGCAAGGCCAGATATCTATCTTTGGGAATGAAATGGAATCATTTCTGTTTTTACTTAAATATGAGAAAATTCAAATTGATATGTAGAAGAATAATTATAATAGTATTGTAATATTTACTATTTTATGATAAATGGTAAATATTTATGGTATAGTGCGAACTAAATTTTATAAGGAGTCACACATGATGAAAATCGCCCTTGCTATGCTTTTAGCTGCAATGTTTATTGGATGTAGTAAAGAAGAAGCTACTACTGAGGCAGCACCTGCTGCAACTGAGGAAGTAGCACCTGCTGCTGAAGCAATGCCTGCTGATGCTGCTGCTGTTGATGCTGCTGCACCTGCTGCTGATGCTGCTGCACCTGCTGAAGTAGCACCTGCTACTGAAGAAGCTGCTAAGTAATTAGCTCTATCGATAAGTTTTGCACCTCGGTGCAAAACGAGTCACTTTCTTTTTAATATTCTTTCCTCAGCATTTATTACGATAATTTAATCAGTGATTCAATACAACCACATCGCCATATATTGATTTATTACAACCAAATATTCATAGATAGTGTATATGTGTCACCCAAATCGTCACCCGTTATCCCCAATTATCTACTGATTGTGGATGACATAAGCTCGTAAACTCCGTGTTTTAGGGCTTTATTTTAGCTTCGACAAGGTAGTGGTCACAAGTTCGAATCTTGTTGGGACCACCATTTTTCTTACATTCCTCCAAATTTTTACCCTCTTAACCTATATTATTAATCTCAAACCAATCAATATTGACGTATAATTCGCGATATTTTTTAACACAAGGCGTACCCTTATGGATATTATCGCTATTAAACATAACGATCAGATTTTTGATTTGCAAACGGCGCAAAGCTTGGGAATCACGGGGGAAGAGATTGCCTACGACAACTCCGCGGATGCGTTGGAAGTAATTCGTCACTCGTGTGCCCATTTGTTGGCGGAAGCGATCAAATCGCTTTATACTGATGCGAAATTTTTTGTAGGACCTGTCGTTAAAGAAGGGTTCTATTACGATTTCAAAGTGAACGAGTCGCTTAGCGAAGAGGATCTGAAAACCATCGAGAAAAAGATGCTCGATATCGCCAAAACCAAAGAAAAAATTGAGCGCTACGAGATCACAAAATCCGAAGCACGCATTAAATTTGCCGATGATCACCTCAAGCAAGCGGTTATGGACCGTATTCCAAGCGATGCCATATCCATTTACAAGCAAGGCAATTTCGAAGATCTTTGCCGTGGACCGCATTTACCAAGCGTTGGATTGCTCCGCTATTTCAAACTTACCAAGATTTCAGGTGCTTACTTGGGTGGAGATAGTAAAAACGAAATGCTTACTCGTATTTACGGTATTGCATTCGCTGATAAAGAGTCTCTGAAAGCGCACCTAGAGATGGTTGCCGAAGCGGAGAAACGCGATCACCGTAAAATTGGTGCAGAGATGAAACTTTTCACCTTCCGTGAAGAGGTAGGGGCCGGTTTCCCAATTTGGCTCCCTGCAGGGGCACGGATGCGCTCACGCCTTGAGCAATTATTGTTTAAAGCGCATCGCAAGCGTGGTTATGAGCCGGTACGCGGTCCAGAGATGCTCCGCTCGGATCTTTGGAAAGTGAGCGGTCACTATCAAAATTACGGCGAAAACATGTATTTCACGAACATTGATGAGCTCGAATTCGGGGTAAAGCCGATGAACTGTGTCGGACATATCAAAGTGTATGAGCACGATATGCACTCCTACCGTGATTTGCCACTCAAATATTTTGAATACGGTATTGTTCACCGTCATGAAATGACGGGTGCCCTTCACGGATTGTTTCGCGTCCGCGAATTTACCCAAGATGATGCCCACATTTTTTGTACGGTTGATCAGATTGAAGAGCAAATCATTGAGGTCGTTGATTTCGTCGATAAAATCATGAGTACGTTTGACTTTAACTACAAAATGATGATTTCTACAAAGCCTGAAAAAGCGGTCGGTGACGACGCAGTATGGGAGATATCCACCAACGCCCTGAAAGCGGCCATGGATAAAAATAAACTCCCTTATGAGATTGATGAAGGGGGCGGAGCGTTTTACGGCCCTAAAATCGACATTAAAATCACCGATGCCATCGGACGGGAATGGCAGTGCGGTACGATACAGCTCGACTTCAATCTTCCTGCTCGGTTTGAACTCGAATATAACGGAGAAGAGAACACAAAAATTCAGCCCGTTATGATTCACCGTGCCATTTTAGGTTCTTTTGAGCGTTTTATTGGTATATTAACGGAGCATTACGCTGGGGAATTCCCAATGTTTATCGCTCCGACGCAGGTTGCCATCGTCCCGATTGCGGAAACTCACGTTGCGTATGCGCGTGAATTGGGCAATAAACTGATTGATATGGGTGCGGATTATGAGATTTTCGATAAGAATGAAAGTCTCAATAAGCGGATTCGTACAGCGGAAAAAGGTCGAGTTCCGATGATTATCGTCTTGGGCGATGAAGAAGTGAACTCCAAATGTGTTGCGGTGCGTGATCGTAGAACGCGCGAACAATACAATCTTAGTGAGAATGAATTTCTGACTTTGATCAAAGAAAAAATCAATGAGGTAAATTTTTGATTAAAAAACAAGACCGTGTCCAGATGAATGAAGACATCAGAGTACCCGAGGTACGCTGTGTCGTTGACGGTGGTGAAGCATTAGGCGTTGTTTCGATTAAAGAAGCGATGGATAAAGCGAATGAGTTGGGACTTGATCTCGTACTAATCTCTCCAGATGCAAAGCCGCCGGTGGCGAAAATCATGGACTATGGTAAGTTTTATTACCAAGAAGAGAAAAAGAAAAAAGAAGCGCGCAAGAAGCAAACGAAGATTGAGGTCAAAGAGATCAAGCTTTCCGTTAAAATTGCAGAAAATGACGTTAGTTATAAAGTCAAACATGCTCGCGAATTTTTAGAAGAAGGGAAGCATGTTCATTTCCGAGTTTTCTTAAGAGGGCGTGAAATGGCTCACCCAGAAGCCGCCGTGGCTGTTTTGCAGCGCGTATGGCCAATGGTAGAAGATATCGGCACAATGTACAAAGCACCAGCAATGGAAGGTCGTTATTGCAATATGATGATTCTTCCGAAGAAAGACGAAAAAAAATAATTACCTGCGATGAAATACCGCAAGCTTTTTTGTGGTATAATTCGCGTCTCGTTTAGAGAATTTTTGCAAAGGATCAAGTCGATGCCAAAAATGAAATCGGTTAAAGGGGCGGTCAAACGCTTCAAAATTAAGAAAAATGGCACTGTCAAACGTGGTACTGCATTCCGTAGTCACATTTTGACCAAACAAGATGCTGGAACTCGACGTGGGCAAAACACTCCTAAAGTGGTTGCTTCAGTCGATGTTAAAAACATCAAAAAGATGATCGTAGGCTAATTTAGCCAACTTTTAACCCTCCAGCTCAAGCTGGGCAAGTCCGCATAGCGGCACCCACTCATTAAATTTAAATGAACCGGGTAAAGAAAGGAAAAAAATGCCAAGAGTAAAAACAGGTGTCGTAAGACACAGACGTCATAAGAAAGTCTTGAAGCTTGCACGTGGTTTCTACAGTGGAAGACGTAAGCATTTCCGTAAAGCGAAAGAGCAATTAGAGCGTAGTATGCAGTACGCGTTCCGCGATCGTAAACAGAAGAAGCGCGAATTCCGTAAATTGTGGATTATCCGTATCAATGCGGCATGCCGTTTAAATGGTATGAACTACTCAAATTTCATGAACGGCCTTAAACGTGCCAACATCGAACTTGATCGCAAAATTCTTGCAGATATGGCTATGAACGACGCGAAAGCTTTTACAGCTATCACTGTCCTTTCACAAGCAGCTCTCTAAAGAAGAAAGACCCATCGGGTCTTTTCTCCCTCTCTATTTTACAATCGTATAACCCTTTTTCTCTAAACACTCTTTACAATCAACCGTTATTTTTGGCGTGGATGCTTTATCTGCATCTTTGAGATCGTAATAGCGGCATTCGCTAAAATCAGCCTTTGCACGAGCTTCGCTGTGCCCTTCAGGACATATCATTCCATTAATCATTAAACGCTTTTCTGCGCATCCTGACATTGCCGATGCGATTGCCGTTGCTATTAGGGCCGTATAAAAAATAGATTTAATCATAGGTGTTCGCCTTTGAGAGAATTTTCGAAGAGATAGCGGTGTTCGCTTGGGAGGGTTTCAAAAACCCTATTGGCAAGATCGCGTATTTCCCACAGTGCTGCCTTATCGCTGCGCAGGGAGATAAAGTTTTGAAGGCTGCGCGCATTGATAGTCCAGGTCAATTCCGTTTTGTAGCTTTCCGGCAGGCAGTATTTTGCCCGATCATTGCTGATCCCCTGCACGAGTACCGTACGCAGGTTTTCCAATGCGCGGATGCTCATTTCATCGACAATGTCAACGCCGGTCATGACCAGATACTGTTCTGCACGACTTTGGTGATCAATAGAGAAGGGGGCCTCTTCTTTGAGTTCTTTGAGCGTATATCGAGTACTTTTAACGGAGAGAGACGCCATGCGATGACGCGCAAGCTCTTGAAGCAATGCACGACTGACCCCTTCGAGATAGAAACTGTATACGAGGTGTTCGAGAGTAGAAGCGTGTTTGAATTTGTTGCCGACGCGATCGATCAGTTCACGATCTTTTTCTCCGCCATTGTCGCTTTTATCAAAACTTTGCCAACACGTGCGAATGGCATCTGCACAGATTACGAGAGGAGTATGGTGATGTAATGTTACTTTCATAATAAATCTTTGGAAGTAGTTTTAAGAGAGTATAGCGAAGAAGGGGTTAAAAATAGACTTTTGGGCATTACCTCGAAATTTTTAATATCCTTGCTATAATGTAAAAGAAAATAAATTATGTTTTATTCTATTGTCTATAATAATACAGTAAAGGAGATGGCATGCAGCATGATCGTACATACAAACAAAACAGCATTGTGCATGGTATGAAAAGTTTTATAGTGCTCATAGTCTGGATCACGAATCCCTGTTCAGTGATGGCAAATGACGATATAGCGGATGGAAATGTCAGCGGTGAGATATATTTTAATGAGAAGAAGTATGAAAAAGCACGTCCTTTGCTGGAAGATGAAGCAATAAAGGGGATTAAACCTTCTATCTATCGGTTGGCCTATATGTATCAAAACGGGCTTGGAGTAGAGGTTGATTATCAAAAATCCGCTTTTTGGTTTCAGCAGGCTGCTTCAGAATTTAGCTACACATTGACGATGGATACGAAAACCGCAAGAGCAAAAAAATCGTTTCTAGAAAGAGTTAATGAGCAGACGAACCCTGCTACGAATAAAGAGGGAAATGCCTATGTTTTACGTAAAATGGATACAAACACACCGGAAACAAAGGGGTTGATGGACTCTGTTTTGGGCGGTGACTTTTTCGGTTTAACTCCTTACGAAACCAATTTCATGCTGCCGTTTGGGTACTCGACGCATAAGTATCCGCATATAGAATCCAACAGCATCAATGCTCCTGTGAATGGCTATTATGACAAAAATAGGGAAGCAGAATTTC
>JAUXSZ010000181.1 GCA_030679635.1 Sulfuricurvum sp.
TCCCAAACATCTGCCGCCGATGGGCTGTAACCGTTTTCGAAATTTTTGTAGACGCTGATAAGGGCAAATTTATAGTACTCCAGCAGTTTTGTATCGCTGCCCCAGTCATTGCCTTTGGCTTTTTCAACCATTTCACCGAATCTTTTCATCATGTGAAACCGTTTTACATAGACCAAACGCTCATCGTATTCAATATCGAAAAATTCGAAAAACTCCTCGGTATCGGTAAGTTTCTCAAAATCGGCTAACGTTCCCATGGTATACTCCTTATAGTTTCATTTCATCTTTGAGCTGGTTCGCCCATCCAATGACCCGATCTTCGGTCATATCCTCTTGATTCACATCATCAATCCCAAGTCCGCAGAACTTATCACCACGCTGCGCCAGTGAGAATTTATAAGTGTATCCCTCCGTAGGTACATAACCGTACGCCTGCGCTCCCAGAGAAACAAACAGATCATTCATTTTTCCAAGGGCGCTCAAAAAATGCTCTCCGTGTGTTTTCTGATCACCGGCACCAAAAAATGCCACTTTCTTACCGCTCAAATCGGGGCGTTCATTGCCAAGATCATAGAGAGGATCAACCCAGTCGCGCTGCGGATCCCCCTGCCCCCATGTCGATGAACCGATGAGCAGAACATCGAAATCTTCAAACTGCTCAATCCCGTCATAATCCTCTTCCATATCGATCAGCTCGGCACCTGAGAACTGCTCTTCCAAAAGTTCCGCCGCACTGCGCGTCACACCGCTGCTGCTACCGAAAAAAATACCAACTTTAGACATAGTTACGCTCCTATTCCACTACATGGTTTATATTGCTCGTATATTGCAATCGCTTTCGCCAAATTCTTATCCCCTTCTTCAAACAAGGCTTCGAGGGTACGAAAACTAAAACGATGCGCATCTTTAAAATACTTATCGACAATACAAATACGATCAGTCAATACCGCACATCGTCCAAACCCTTCATGGCTCATTTCCATGATAACATTGCACACAACGCCGGTTGTACGCTCAAATGACAAGGCAATCGCTTTGTAGATCATCTTGATATCATTGATCATCATCTCGTCAATATCTGCAATGACAGGAACCGCTTTAAGCTCCTCTTTTGTTTTGACATACTTTTTAATCAACAACTCTTCATCACTAATGCGTGACCAATTTCCAAACTGATCCAGTGCTCTAATCTGTCGAATCAACTCAACCCCAAAAGGGTTCATTACTGCTTGTGCTTCCATATTATTCTCCTTGTGCCCATCTGTCTTGTCGTACGTCGTGTTCGGTTTTCATTTGGATAATCTGTTTTACCCACGGCGGAGGATTGCCGTTTATCATCTTTACCAAGTCTTTGAGAACATCTACTATCAATGTCGGTTC
>JAUXSZ010000186.1 GCA_030679635.1 Sulfuricurvum sp.
TTCATTGGAGGAGCATTCGGCTTTGAAGAGTCGTTTGTTGCTCAGTGTGACAGTGTTATTAGCCTCTCTGAACTGACAATGAGTCACAAGATAGCCAAAGCGGTCTTGTTGGAGCAGATATATCGGGCTTTTTCGCTGTTAACTAATCATCCGTATCATAAATAAGGAAACACATGAGAGAAAATGAGCTGCAGTATTTTGAAGAGATTTTATTGGCCCGCAAAGTTCAAATTATTAAAAATTTGAACGGGGTTGAGCAGGAGATGATACAGCTTCGTGAGTGCGAACTTAATGACGAGGGTGATTATGCATCTGCCAGTAATGAAAATCTGGTTGAAAGTGCGATTAGTGCACAGCAGCTCCAAGAGTTGAATGAAATTGAAGCCGCATTGGCTAAAATTAAAACAAAACACTATGGGATATGCGATATGTGCGAAGATGATATTGGCTTTCAACGTCTAAAAGTTAAAGCGCATGCTAAATACTGTATCGTTTGTCGTCCTATTGCTGAGAAAAATAAAGCCTAAAGGGGAGCTAATGCAACTAAAACGTTATACTATTGGGTCATTAATACTGATGGTGTTAGTGGGATTTTCCGTTTATAGTATTAATAAAGAATCGGTCTCATTTGATCTATTAGGTATCCATTTTCCAAACTTCCCTATTGCCTTTTGGGTAGTAGTCCCTCTTGCTCTTTTGTATCTTGCCAGTGTTCTTCACATGGCTGTTTATGTATTGGTCGGAAACTTTAAGCTTCGTCGTTTAAATCGTGATCACGAAAAAATGATGGATGCGCTGCGGGATTCGTTACTGGGTGTTCATGAGCGCAATTATGTTTTTAAAAGCGATGCCTATAAATTAATGGGCAAATTGGTGGATAATTCATTGATTCTTCCCTATGAAACGTTGCGTGAAATTGGAAATGAAAAAATTGATGAAGCATTGGCATTGTTGCGCGATGTTAAAGAGAAGAAAAAAGTCGATATCAAGAAATTTCACTTGAGCAACGCAACATCGCTTATGATACAAAATAATTTGAACCGTTTTGAGCGCGGTGAAATCAGTCCTGATGATGTGCTATCACGCCATGAAACATACGGTGATATTGTTTGTAAAAAAGCGTATGAATCGTATGTGAAAACAGCATCCATGGGATCGGTTCTAAAATATAAAAATCTTTTGTCGAAATCGTCACTTTTTACTTTTCTTCAGCGCATTAACAGCGATGAAAATGGTATTGAAATGAACAACGAGGATATCATTGCACTGGTAAAAACCCTTAAATTGACGAATAATGACTACGTTGACCTATCGATAGCATTGTCCAAAAACATGCTTCCAGAACAAAGAATTCGTTTATTTGAAAGTATGAGTGAACAATGCGATGATGCGATGGACGGTTATTTTTATACGTTGTATGATTTGCAAATGATTGACACGGCGAATGAATTACTGAACAACACGTCGCATGATGAGTACCAAATTTTTAAAGCATACCGAGATCTAAAGCGTTCTAATAAGCATTACGATATCGCGATATTCTTCCGACGAAACTGCGACTAATACTACTACTTGACGATAAAGGGCTTTCCCCTTATCCTAAAGCTTCTTTTGATAGGTAACCTTTATGACTGATAAACTCTCCTTTGATACACCCGTATATGCCCTTGCCCCATTAGCCGGATACACGGATCTCCCCTTCCGTAATGTCGTTAAAAAATTCGGTGCGGATTTGACTGTTAGTGAAATGCTAAGTTCCAATGCGCTGGTTCATGGCTCCGCAAAAACGTTCAAAATGTTGGAACGAAGTCCAAATGAGGATCCCTATTCGGTCCAAATCGCAGGTTCGCAAGAGGATATTGTCCGGCGTGCCGTCGAGATCTTGAATGAACAAGAGGACATTGATATTATCGATCTTAACTGCGGATGTCCCGTTCCAAAGATCGTTTGTCATGGCTCAGGGAGTGCTTTACTGAATGATTTGCCGCGCATGGCCAAAATTATTGAGACCATCAAAAAAACATCCAACAAATCAACCCTTAGTGTCAAAATACGGTTGGGATTTGAAGAGAAAAATCATGTGGCAATCGCGAAGCTCGTGCAAGAGTGTGGAGCTGATTTTTTGGCGGTTCATGGCCGTACGCGTGCCGGAAAATTTAAAGCTGCCGTCGATTATGATGCCATTGCGGAAATAAAAGCCTCCGTCTCCATCCCCGTCATCGCAAATGGGGATATTGATTCGTATGAAAAAGCGCAATGGGTATTGAAGCACACGGGTGCCGATGGAGTGATGATCGGTCGAGGAGCTGTCGGGGCTCCGTGGATTTTTCATCAGTTGAAAACGGGGAGCAGCGATGTTGATCCGATGTTGAAACACGCGATTATTATGGAGCATTTACGGGGGATGATTGCCTTCTACGACCATCGTGGAGTTGTTATGTTCCGTAAGCACGTTCATACCTATTCCAAAGGCTATGAGGGGGCTTCTGCGATGCGAGATGCCATCAATCGTATTGATGATCCGATCCATTTCACCGAAGTTGTCGATCAGTTTTTTCGTGAGCATCGTCAGATTGGCGAAGGGTTTAATTCTTCCGAAATGAGTTGTGAATGCTAATCTATCTAATCTTCTCAAGGTAAATCTTTACCTATAGTAAATCATTAGTCTCTTTTGCTACAATCGCTATAAAAAAAAAGGGTGGGCGTGGTAGTAGATTTTTATGTCACCGGTATGAAGTATTATGAAGTCGGACGTTTTAAAGAGGCCTTTGAGTTGTTTAGTAAAGCGATCGAAGATCCGAAATGTGCTTATGCCCTTGGGACAATGTACTACAACGGACAAGGGGCAGAGCGTAATTTTACGAAATCTACGGAGTATTATGCTGTGGCAGCGGAAGCTGGGATCTTACCGGCTCAGGTGAGTGCCGGCTTTGCCTATGCGAATTCTATGGGGGTTCCTGAAGATTTTGACAAAGCTGCCTATTTTCTTAAAATGGCAGTAGTGCAGGGCGAACCCGCGGCAAAAGTAACCTTGGCGGAGATCTATGCAAAAGGATTCGGTGGCGGAAGCAGGGCAGAAGCAGCCGTATTGATTCGTGAAGTATTAGCGACAACAGGGGGAGAAGAAGCTTACGATGTCTATTCCCGATACGAACTCAGTAAAATATAACAGAAGGGTATTTTTAATACCCTCCTGAAGCTTTTTCTTTGTACGAGTCGAAGGATTCATCTT
>JAUXSZ010000190.1 GCA_030679635.1 Sulfuricurvum sp.
TCGTCGGTGAGGACAAGCATGTTGAGCTTGTCGAGCGCATCGGATCCGTTCGATACGAGTTCGCGAACAAAAATCTCTTTGTTCGAGTAGAGTGAGTGGATCATTAACTGTAAGATTTGTGAGACTTCAGTCTGGAACTGATGTTTTGCCATGTGACTTTCCTTTGAATGTTTAAATTTGAAATGTGATTATAACGAAAGAGTGTTTATGTTGCAAGGTGTATCAATAAAGTTGAGTCACTAAGACTTATAGTTGATGCGTGTCAAATACAAACCGTTGTGAGCCGCGATGTCGGTGGAGTGGCGTTTGATGCACGATAGCTGTTCGATCAGATCGGCTTTGGTCGCCTTCCCCTCGGATATGCGGAGGAGAAAACCGACCATAAGCCGTATCTGCGAGCGCAAGAAGCCGTTCCCCTCGAAGACAAGGATGAAATATCCCTGATGGGAGTAGGCGTATGCACGGTAGATACGGCGGACATAATGGTCCATATCGTTGCCGCTTTTTTTGAAGAGTTCAAAGTTGTGATCCCCCGCAAAAGCTCCGATCGCATCGGCGATGAGCTCGCGGTTTAGGGTTGGGACGAAGGTGACAAAGTTGTCTTCGAACGGGTTGCCGATCCCCTCTTTGAGTAAGTAGCGATAGACCCGTTTTCGTGCGCTGTATCGGGCATGGAATTCGTGGGAGACAAATTCAATACGGCGGATACGGACGGAGGAGGGGAGCTGCATGTTGAGCATGTCCGTGAGGCGTCGTAGATCGGTCCAATAGTAAGGGAGATCGAGATGCATCACCTGATGGGTCGCATGAACCCCCCGATCGGTTCTCCCTGACCCTTTGGGCACCGAAGCGATCTTGAGACGTTTGAGGGCGATGGTGAGCGTCCCTATGACGGTGTTGGTCGTCGTGGGCTGTTGCTGGGAACCCATGAAGGCAGAGCCGTTGTAGCTGAGGGTGATTTTAACACGGTTCAAAAGCGATTACCTACAAGGCGTCGATATAGATAATAGGTGACGGTTAGCCAGAGGATCGCTACTATTGGAATTGTCCAAAATTCGAACCATTTTTGGAGTAAGATCGTTACGGCATAAAAAGTAACAATGCTCAAAAATAGCCACAGATAGATCCACCGTTTTTGGTGGCGTGCGTGGACGACTCCTAGCGCGATGATGAGAAAAATGGAGAGTAAAGGGAAGATGCTTAGCAGGGTATTGGTAATCAGCATCTGTTGTTTGAATTTTTCCTCTTTGTAGGTGTTCCAGTAACCGAGGATGCCGTTATAGACATTTGGATTGCGCTCCATGGAATCATTGATCATGAGGGTTTTGAATTTCATATGTTTGAAGGTCTTGTCATCGTAGGTATACCCCTCGCCGTCATGAAGTTTGAGCTGTAATAATCCGTGATTGTTGAGAAGTTCTGCTTCGTTTGCAGCAAGGAGTATCTCTTCTTTTTTCTCTTTATTGAACAGAACGACTCCGCCGTATTTCCGATTACCATTGTCGCTTTTGTTGATAAAAAGCATCCAGTCTCCAAAATGGTGACCGAATTCGGAAGCGGTGAGATTGAATTTGGCTTCGTTCTTTTTGGCCTGAGCAAAATTCTTGTTGATGTTTTTGATATAGGGGGTGATAACGAGAAAGTTGATGAGCAGGAGGAGGCTGAGAAGAAAAGCGGGAAGGGCTAATATCCGTACTAAAAAACGTGGTGAAATCCCCATCGAAAAAACCACGACCATTTCGTTGTCGTTTGAGAGACGAAAGAGGGTAAGCGCCGCAGAAACAAAAAAAGAAATAGGAAGGGTGTAAAAAAGAAGATCAGGGAGAGCAAAGAGATAGAGTTTCCCCATCTCAGAGAGGTTGAGTGTGATGATGGAGGTTAAGGTCGCAATTTTTATCAAAAAGATAACCGATGCGATGGTAAACAGCGGTATGAAAATAGAGAAAAACAGAACGTTTAAATGGGAAAAAATATAGTGCTGCAATTTACCCATAGAACGCTTCCAAATAGAGACTAATCTGGGTGTCAAACATGAGGACAATCCACATAGAAATGGCCAAGAAGGGGATAAAAGGGAGTTGTTGGGACTCTTCGTCATCGGTACGCGTCAAAAGGAGTGCCGGCAAAGCCAAAATGGCGGAGAGGAAGATGGCGACAAGGGCCAGCTGGACACCAAGGACAGCTCCCATCGTTGCGGCGATCATGATGTCCGCTTCTCCCATTGCCTCTTTTTTGATCGCATAGGAGAGGTAAAAACGCAATAGGGTAAATCCCCCGGCAAAGAGGAGTGCATTGGTGAAATGAGTAAAAAATTCCCCCATCGAAGCGACGCTGAATAGGGCAAAGGTGAGGGCGGCTAAATTAATGCTGTCGGGAACCATTTTGTAGCGAAAATCAATAATGGAAAGGGAGAGGAGGAGGGAAAAAACCATCGCGATGCCGAATGCTTGAAAACTGATTCCAAGTTTTAGTGCCGTGAAGAGAAAAACAAGTCCGGTGAGTGTTTCGACAATAGGATACTGCGCCGATATCTTGACGCCGCAAAATGCACATTTGCCGCGAAGATACAGCCATGAGAGGATAGGGACATTGTGCCATGCCCTCAAGGGGGTATCACAGCTCATACAGTGAGAAGCAGGAAAAGAGACGTTTTCATCTCTGGGAGTTCGAACAATCAACACATTGAGAAACGAGCCGATGGCTGCTCCTAATATAAATACCAATATCCATTCCATTAATGCAGACCTCCGAAGCGTCGTTCAACTTTTTTAAATTTTTGTATGATTTTTTCCAATTCATCAGGGGTAAATTCCGGCCATAGCGTATTGGTGAAAAAAAGCTCTGCATACGCCGTTTGCCAGAGGAGAAAATTGGAGAGGCGGTGATCCCCTCCGGTGCGAATGAGTAAATCTACATCCGTTGCGCAGTCTAGCGTTTGTGCTATTAATTCGAGGCTAATGGGGGTTTGTGCTGCTTGCAATGCAGCTGCGGCACGTATGATTTCATCGCGCCCTCCGTAATTGAGGGCGAGACTTTGTATCAGGCCGGTGCAGTGGTGTGTAGCCTCTTTTAGCTCGGCAATCGTTTTTTGCAACGACGCAGAAAAGCTCGACAAATCGCCGATAGGTTGAAAACGGATATTCCCTTCAAGATAGGTCGGAAGCTCTTTAGTTAGATATTTTTGGAGTAATTTCATCAAGAATTCGACTTCCAGTTTTGGGCGTTTCCAATTCTCGGTACTAAAGGCATAGAGGGTCAATCGGTCCACTTCGGGATGGTGTGCGCAGTAGGTGGTAATGGAGCGTACGACCTCGGATCCTTTTTCATGGCCATAGGTGCGGTTTTTACCCTGAGCTTCGGCCCATCGGCCATTTCCGTCCATGATGATCGCGATATGATTCGGGTGATTGTTCATAATGCCGATGCTTGGTCAATGAGACTCAGCGACAAGGTGAGCTTGTCCGCTTTAGGAAGCGAAATCATCTCATCTTGCGTGATGAAATCGATTACGTTGGTGTCGCTTCCAAAAGCGTTGTTCTCGCCCATGATGTTGAGACAAACGGCGTTTACCCCTTTACTCTTGAGGAGGTTTTGAGCGTTTGCCATGGCAACGGCTGGATCCATTTCCGCTTTGAAAGCGACGGTTTTTATCCCCTCTTTGTTGCATGAGGCAATAAGATCGTGATTCTTTTTCATGGCAATATTCCACTCTTCCCCCAGCATCTCTTTTTTGAGTTTTCCGCTTTGGGGATGGGTCGGGATGTAGTCACTGACGGCTGCCGCCATAAACAAAAAAGGCTCTTTCTGGATCAAACCGATGGGCTCATCATGAATCAGGGACGGTTTTGAGAGTTTCCCTTTTTTGGAGATCCGGATGGAATCGGTGAGGTATTCTTCCATCTCTGCGGAGCTTTCAACGTCGATGGTGTGGATCGTGTTGGGAAGATTCTCTTCAAAACGGGTAGCGATGAGATTGACGTCAGCCCCGCGTAGATAGAGGGCAACGGACAGTGCTGAGGCCATTTTTCCACTGGAAAAATTGCTGATGTAGCGGACATCGTCGAGCTTTTCGATGGTTCCTCCCCCTGTTACGATAACACGTCGATCGCTCCAGAAATTGTTTTTTAGGAGTATCCGTGCCGTATTCCAAAAGATTTCATGCGGCTCCGCCATGGCTCCATCCCCTATGGTTTCGCAGGCCAACTCTTTGGTTTGGGTCGAAACGACTTCATAGTTGGCGATGGCGAGCATCTTGAGGGAAGCTTGAATCATCGGATTTTGGATCATATGGGTATTGGCGGAGGGGGCGATGAGCTTTACTCCGGGAAAGGCAAGGGCGCATTGGGTGAGAATCGTATCAGCAAGACCGTTGGCAAGTTTGGCAATGGTGTTGGCGCTCGCAGGAGCGATGACCATGATGTCGGCCCATTGGGATGTTTTGATATGGTTGAAATCATCTGCCCATGATTCGTTCGTATCATCAAGAACTCGGTTGCGGCTCAGCGCTTCAAAGCTCAACGGGGTGACAAATTTTTTCGCAGAGGGACTCATAACGATCCGTACATCGGCTCCTGCTTTTGTGTAAAGACGTAAAAGCTCGAGAGATTTATACGCGGCGATGGATCCGGTAACGGCTAAGAGAATTTTTTTACCGTCAAGAAGATTTGAGGGGATAAGCATTAGGCGCCTTTGCCGAAAAATTTAGTGAAAAAGCCGGGAATTTTTTTGAGAGGGGTACGGCTGAGAACGAGGACATCGCTCTCTATATTCCCTGAGGTCACGGTTGTCCCGGCGGCAATCATGACATTATCGGAAATGGTGAGCGGAGCGACGAGCTGACTGTCGCTCCCGATAAAGACATTTTTGCCGATGATCGTTTGGTATTTGTACCGTCCGTCGTAGTTGCAGGTGATCGTTCCCGCGCCGATGTTGGTCCCCTCATCGATGGTCGCATCCCCCAAATAGCTCAAGTGTCCCGCTTTTACCTTGGTGAGTGTTGATTTTTTAACCTCGACGAAATTCCCGATATGGGTCCCGTCAATCACGCTCAAGGGGCGGATATGCGCCATAGGTCCTATGTCGGAGTTTCGGATAATGCTCTGCTCAATAACGCTGTGGGCTTTAATATGCGAATGGGAAATAAGGGTGTCGCCGCAGAGGCGCGCGCCATTTTCGATGAAGCACTCCCCCTCAAAACGGACCCCCTCTTCGATATAGATCGTTTGGGGAAGCTGCATGATTACCCCACACTCCATCCATTCCCGACGGATCCGATCCATCATGATCATTTCGGCATTTGAGAGGTCAAATTTTGAGTTAACCCCTTTGAATTCGATCTCTTCTACGATGAGCGGTGAAATCTCTAATCTGTCATTGCGTGCGAGGGCAATGACATCGGTCAGATAGTATTCACTTTGGGCGTTGGCGTTGGAGAGTTTTGGCAGATAGGTTTCCAAAACGTGTTTTTTGAACGCATAGACACCCGCATTCACGGTTAGGATGGCTTTTTCAGCGTCGCTCGCGTCTTTCTCTTCGACAATCCGTAAAACATGCCCCTCTTCAATCACGACACGCCCATAACCGCTGGAATCAAGGAGTTCTATGACCGACATCACGATATCGCTGTCACATTTCATAAATTCACTGACGGAATGTTCCGTAATGAGGGGCATATCCCCATTGAGAACGAGGACATTGTCGTGCTTCGGTTTTACCCCCATCATAGCACCCCCCGTACCAGGGAAGTTTTCCGTATCTTGAATGACGAAGGTTAGCCCCTCAAAATAGCGTTCCATAGCAGTGAGGACGGCCTCTTTTTGGTGTGCCACGACGACGATAACATCATCGCTCAGAGCGCGCGCCGCTTTGATGCTGTAGTAAAGCATCTCACGTCCGCAAATTTCATGGAGCACCTTTGCTTTTGGCGACTTCATCCGGCTCCCTTTACCTGCGGCAAGGATAACGATGGAAAGAGAGTGAGGCATTGGGGCTCCTGTGAACAAATTGATGTTATTTTATCAGAATTAATCGAGAACCACCCTTAGTTTGTGGTATTATCGCCTCTTTAAAAGACTTTTAGGGGTGATTATTTGGCTCGTTTATTACTGGTTTTGCTCTGGATGGGTGCTACGCTGATAGCTGCGGATAGTCCAATTCCAAGCATGAGCTTTAACCTTGCCGCCCCCGAATCTCCTGCCCAAATGGTGAGCTCTCTGAACGTTTTGATGATGCTCACGGTTCTGTTTCTCGCACCGAGCTTGGTGCTGGTGATGACGACGTTTACCCGATTTGTGATCGTATTCGGATTTTTACGTCAGGCATTAGGGACCCAGCAGGTTCCCCCTACGCAACTATTGGTAATGCTTGCCCTCATCCTCACCATTTTTGTTATGGAACCGGTTGCTACGAAAGCGTACGACGAGGGGATAAAGCCTTACAGTGAAAATAAGATCTCTTACGATGAAGCATTTGAAAAAACGACCGATCCCTTTAAAAAGTTTATGGTGCGCAATACGCGAGAAAAAGATTTGGCCCTTTTCTTGCGCATTAGACATATGCCCAATCCCCAATCGATCAAAGAAGTCCCTCTAACGATTGTTATTCCGGCATTTGTGATCAGCGAGCTTAAGACGGCATTTGAGATCGGTTTTCTCCTGTTCCTCCCCTTTTTGATTATTGATATGGTTGTTGCCTCCATTTTGATGAGTATGGGGATGATGATGTTGCCTCCGGTTATGATCTCGATGCCTTTTAAAATTTTGGTTTTTATCATGGTCGATGGGTGGAATCTCCTCATCGGAAACTTGATAGCCAGTGTTAAATAAGGGTTGCCATGCAGTGTGAATATTTTGGAGTATGCGGCAGCTGTCGTGTTTATGAGAGTGGATATGATGAGCAGCTCAGTGAAAAAAGCAGCGTAATAGCTGAGAAATTTGCTCCCTATTATAAAGGCAAAATCGATATATTTGCTTCCAAAGAGGAGCGCTATCGCTACCGTAGCGAGTTTAAAATTTATCATGACGAGGGAACCGTATCGTATGCGATGAGCCGAGCCGACAAACAAGGTTCGGTGAAGATTGAGGGATGTTCTATCGTCTCTGAGCCCATTGCACGGGTGATGGGGCCCTTGCTGGATGCTATTCGTGAAGCGCACCTTGAGCAGAAGCTCTTTGGGATTGATTTTCTCTCGACGCAAGGGGGAGAAGTGGTGGCGAGTTTGCTCTATCACCGGGCCTTGGATGAACAGTGGCAAGCAGAGGCCAAAGCAATCGCTGCGAAACTTGGGATCCATATTATCGGACGCAGTCGTAAACAAAAACTTATCCTTTCCCAAGATTATGTGACCGAAACACTGCACGTCGGTGATCGAGATTACCGTTATGTCCATATCGAGAACAGTTTCACACAGCCCAATGCGCAGGTCAACGAGAAAATGGTTGAATGGTCTCTCTCACAGCTGGAGAACATCGGCGGTGATTTGCTCGAACTCTATTGCGGAGCCGGCAATTTTACGATCCCTTTTGCCTCAAAATTTGACCGAGTTTTGGCAACGGAGATTTCGAAACCCTCCATTGTAGCGGCGAAACGAAATATGGAACTCAATGATGTTACGAATATCAACTTTGTCCGCCTGAGCGCCGAAGAGTTTACGCAAGCGCTTGACAAAACGAGGGTATTCAAACGTCTTGAGGGGGAAAACTTCGGCGATTATCGTTTGAAAACCCTTTTCGTTGATCCCCCTCGAAGCGGTTTAGGCGAAGAGCCATGCGCCTTTGCGGAGCGTTTTGACCATCTCCTCTATATCTCGTGTAATCCGGAAACACTGCTCCGTGATCTTGAGCTCTTAAGCGCTACGCATACCGTAGTATCGATGGCGCTTTTTGATCAGTTTCCGTATACCCATCATCTGGAAATAGGGGTAAAACTTACCCGAAAGGTTTTGGCGTGAAAACGGCTCTTCTCATTTTGTGTACCGCGAGCATCCTAATGGGTGCTGGCGGTGATGTGAGCGAAGTGGGAAAATTGGGTCAGCAGTATGAGGAGTGCACCTCTTCACGAAAAGATTTGGAAACCAAAGTCAAAGGCTACCAAACGCGCATAGCCTCTTTGGAAGCTCAAATAGCTCAAAATTCCAGTATGCTCACCTCTGTGAAAAAAAACTCGAATGCTCTTGCACATGAGATCGGGCAAAAAAAAGGGGTCATTAAAAGTCTGGAGCAAACTTTGATAGTGCGTGACCGTGCCTATCGTGAAACCTCTGCTAGAAATAAAAACATAACGGCGCAACTCCATACGCAAAAGGTTTCCGGCCAAGAGCGTGAAATGCTCAAGCGAGCATTGGTCTCGGCTAAAGGGGAGCTCGCGCTTGCCCAAAAAGAGCTAAGGGGAGGCAGTTCCCAGGCTGTAAAGATGCGTGAAGAATTAAAAGCGGCAAAAGCTGCTCTGGCAACATTGCAATCCGCGCCGTCAAAAATTCACGTATCTGAGAAAATTGTGACTAAAGTCGTTGAGCCGACAGAAAAAATTCGGGCACTTCAGACGCAGTTGAATTCTGCCAATCTGGCGATAGCGCAGTTGCGAAGCTCACCGTCAAAAGTGCAACAGCCTCAAATCGTAACGAAAGTAGTTGAATCAACGCCAAAAGTGGTCTACAAAGATCGCATCGTCACGCAGGAAAAAGTCGTTTACAAAGACCGTCCTGTTGAAAAAGTGGTGATCAAAACGGTAGAACCGACGGCAAAGGTTCAAGCACTTACCCGTGAACTTTCCAGCGCCAAAACGACCATTGCCAATCTCAAAAACAGCGGCGCAAAAGTGGTCTACAAAGATCGCATCGTGACACAGGAAAAAGTCGTTTACAAAGACCGTCTTGTTGAAAAAGTGGTGATCAAAACGGTAGAACCGACGGCAAAGGTTCAAGCACTTACCCGTGAACTTTCCAGCGCTAAAACGACCATTGCCAATCTCAAAAATAGCGGCGCAAAGGTGGTCTACAAAGATCGCATCGTGACACAGGAAAAAGTCGTGTATAAAGACCGTCCTGTTGAGAAAGTCGTAATAAAAACCGTTATACAAGAAAAACCAACGATGGATGAGAACGCTCGACGTCAAATCGATAAACTCTCATTGGAGTTGGAGCGTGCAAAAACACTAAATCTAAAACTCTCCCGTGATCTTGCAAAAGGAGCGATAAAACACAGCACAACAGCAACCCTTGCGCCTCTTCCCGCAACCAAACCTGTTTTGCGTTCTGCGGCAAAAACCGTCACGCCTCCGGCACTAAAATCGGCAGCTCCGGCTGCGGTACATACCTCTTCAAGTTCGAAAAAATCATCAGGAGTCTATCGGATGGCCAGCAATGCTTCGATTTACAATGGTCCTAATGGACGGGTGATCGATACCTGGGAAGCGCGCCGTTCATTCACGGCGGGAAATCCTTCGGATGGATGGATTCATATTACAGGATATTTTGTGAACCGTGTGTTTCAGGCTGCAAGTGATGAAGAAAATCTATGGGTTAGAGAGAGCGATACGATCCGTCGATAAAGTCCATTTTCCCGCAGTTTGATGAATGAAGATGAGATCAAAGTTCCAAATAGGGAAAGACGTCGATAATTTCTATACAAAGAATTGTTAACCATATTAAAATAGTGATTCCTGTAGCTGCAGCAGCAATATCTTTGATGATCAGAATCTTTTCGTCGTAGCGTGTTTCCATAAAATCGCACATGGCTTCGATAGCGGTATTGAATAATTCTGCCGAAAGCATTACGCCCGTAGAGAGGATGATCAACGAAGCGTCCAGCCACTCTTGAAAGATCAAGACCGGTATAAGGATGAAAACCGACAGAATGATTTTGTACAGGACACTGAAATCATAAAGGACGGCAAATCGTAATCCGGAAAGGATTATTTTAAATTTCCGATAGGGGTGATATCCCTGTTCCCCTGTCTCTAAAAATTTGTTTTTCATGGCAGCACTCCCGATTTTATAACCAAGAGGGTGATGCATACCCATACGATTGC
>JAUXSZ010000166.1 GCA_030679635.1 Sulfuricurvum sp.
TGGGTACGTCCGATTTTAACGATGTCGCTGAACGCTTCGCTTTTAGCACTTAACGTTTTACGCAGACGCTCAATGGCAGGTAAAAGACGCTCTTCAACGGCAATAACGGCCGCTACGTGCAATGCTGTTGGATAGGTATCGTTTGAACTTTGTGATTTGTTAACATCATCATTTGGATGAACCAATTTTTCAGTACGGAAATCTCCACCCAAAATTTCGGTCGCACGTGATGCCAATACCTCATTATTATTCATATTTGATTGTGTGCCTGAACCTGTTTGCCATACAACCAACGGATAATGTTCATCAAGTTTTCCAGCCAACATCTCATCTGCTGCTTGTGCAATCGCATCCGCTTTCTCTTTTGAAAGTTTCCCCAAATCGCAGTTAACCAATGCAACCGCTTTTTTCAGATACGAAAAGGCTCTCGTAATTTCATAGGGCATTTTCTCTTCGCCGATTTGAAAAATTTCTAATGAACGCTGTGTTTGCGCCCCCCAATAGGTGTTGTTTGGAACTTTTATTTCACCCATGGTATCTTTTTCTATACGAAAACTCATTGTTACTCTCCTTTGAAAAATTTATTGGCATTTAATGCATCAATCATTGATTGAACCGATGCACACGATTTTGCGAACATTGCTTTTTCACTATCATTGAGGGTTATTTCAATGATTTTTTCTACGCCGTTTGCGCCCAACATAACAGGAACACCGCTGACGACATCTGTGTAACCGTATTCACCATCAAGATAGACGGCACAAGGGTGAATTTGTTTGGTATCTTTTAAAATAGCGTCAATCATCATGGCGGTAGATTTTGCAGGGGCATAATACGCTGATCCCGTTTGCAAAAGAGCCACAATCTCCGCTCCGCCGCTGCGTGTTCGCTGGACCACTTCGTTAATCTCTTCTTCGCTTAATAGATCGGAGAGAGGCACCCCTGCAACCGTCGAATAACGCGGAAGCGGAACCATATCATCTCCATGACCTCCCATAACAGAGGCACGGATTTGTCCCCCGCCGTATCCAAGTT
>JAUXSZ010000200.1 GCA_030679635.1 Sulfuricurvum sp.
GCCATTAAATATTCGGATGAAGAGGGAAAAATTCAAGTTTCGCTCGAAGAAGATGATACTCAATGCGTTATGGTATTCCAAGATTATGGCGTGGGGATTAAAGAGGTTGGGCAGATTTTCGAGCGGTATTATCGTGAAAACCAGGAGAAAGGGGGGTTTGGAATCGGATTGAATATTGTTAAATCGATTATAGATAAAGCCGGTATTGATTTACAAATCGATTCCAAAGAGGGAGAGGGAAGCACGTTTAGCTACCGTTTTTATCCACCAATCTTTCATCGCAGCTAATTTCTCTTTTTCTTTTCTTTTTTTTACGTTAATTTTACATATCTGACCTACAATACTCCTTGAAAATTGAATCAAGGAGAGCCAATGCGAAAAGTGATCATGCTCGGAATCGCGACCTTGTTGGGAGCAGCCGATCTTTCGTCAGTAATTGAAAGTCCAGATGCGACTGCCATCTTGCTAAAAGATGCACTCCCTGCACCTAAAATGTACACAATGCCAGAGGGATGTATTACGGATAATTCTGCAGCGATTGCACGCGGAAAATACATTTTCCATAATCTAAATGGAAAAGAGACAAAAGAACCTGCACCAGAGGGTTTAGTCAAAATTTTGCCTAACGGAAAAGAGAAACAATACGGCAACTGTGTCGCTTGTCACAATATTGAAGGGGCAAAAGGGTACGGTAATATCGGTCCTGATTTGACGAATTACAAACCTCTATATATGGATAACGGGGTAAGAAATGCGCAGTTTGTCTATCAAAAAATCGCTGATCCCCGTGTGGACAATGCACAGACTCACATGACGGTTAATCTGGCAAATGGTCTCTTTACTGAGCGTGAAGTATGTGATTTAGCGTCGTATGTCGCTTCTAAAAAATAATACCAAGGAGAAAAGATGGAACGTAGATCATTTTTAAAAGGATTTGGAACAGCAGCCGCTTGTGCTGCGTTACTTCCTCGCATGGCAAGTGCAGCAGATGAGGCAAAAAAAGTCGTAGGACCTAATGAGATGAGCATTGAAACGGCTATCGCGGCTATTACTGGCGGTAAACCGTTGACCCCTTCGTCAAAAGTCTCTCTTTCGGCTCCGGAGATTGCCGAAAACGGTGCTGTTGTCCCGGTTAAAGTAACGGTTGAAAGCCCTATGACCGAAAAAAGTTATGTTAAGGCAATCCATGTGTTTGCAACTAAAAATAATAATGTCCGATGTGCAAATGTCTATTTGACCCCTGCAAACGGAGAAGCTTCTTTTGGAACACGCATTAAGCTCGGCGGAACACAGGATGTCTTGGCCATCGCAGAGATGAGTGACGGCACTTTCTTGAGTGGTAAGCAAAATGTCAAAGTAACCATCGGCGGATGCGGTTGATCGCATACTGAATAAATAAGAAAAATCAAAAAGGATCTACTATGGCAGAGATGAAAACACTGATTAAAATTAAACCTAAAACGTATGCGGTCGGCGAGATCGTCAAAATTGACTTTATGGCAATGCATCCTATGGAATCGGGAATGCGTAAAGACAAAGATACCGGTGCTATCATTCCGGCTCATTATATTAATGAAGTGAATTTTTTGTTCAACGATAAATTGCTCACTAAAATGATCACTTGGGAATCGCTTTCGGTTAATCCTGTATTAACGATCAGCCTCAAAGTTTCAGGTGCGGGGACTCTAAAAGTTCTAGCAAAAGACAACAAAGGCCAAAGTGTAGAGAGTACCGTAGCCATTACTCCAAAAGGATAAGGGATGCGTAATTTTTCTATTTGTGCCGCATTGCTTTCTATTTCTCTTTGTGGCTTGTTGAATGCCGATGAGCAACTCAGTATGAGTGATTCTGATAAGGCGATGTATGCTGAAATGGTTGAAAATAACCCGGCGGCAATGGATATTGCAGATGGAGAAGAGACGTTTAACCGTCTTATCGGTGAAGAAGCATACGCCAAGATGCTGGGAGTAAAAGCAAAAGATTTGCCTAAGTACATCGCCGGGTTTCCCCGTTTCGTGAAACCGGCCGGAAAAGTAGTTACTTTGGCACAAACACTGCAAATGGCTATGGCGGATCGCGGACAAAATGTCCCTAAGCTCGAAAGTAAAGAGATCGTTACGATGAGTGCCTATGTGAAATCGTTGGCAAACGATCAAAAAACCAATATCGACGTCAAAGCCAATAAGCAGATGAAAGAGATGATGGCATTGGGGCAAGCAGTGTTTGAAGAGCGCCGCGGCGGACGAGGCCTTTCATGCAACAGCTGTCACAGTCCTGATATCGTCGGTTCACGTCTTCGTATGCAGCCGCTTCCCGATTTGGGAGCAAAAGAGACAGCAGCAGCTGGAACATGGCCGGCATACCGTATGACGCAAAGCGCAATGGTGACATTGGATAAGAGAATGCAACAATGCATGAAAAACGCGCTGTTGGCTGAAATACCGTTGGGGTCCAAAGAGATGGTCGCCCTCGAAGTGTACGTAACGAACAAAACCAAAGGAAACGCTATCCAAATCCCTGGATTGAAGCGCTAAGGGGGATCAAATGGATGTATCACGAAGAGACTTTTTTCACATTGCCGCTGCTCTAGGGATCGGATTGCCGGTTGCTGCATCGGCTGCATCGGCGTCGAAACGCCTTGATGAGGTAGGATTAAAAGACATTTATTCTTTTAACGCACGCGGCACGGTAAGTATATTGCACATCTGCGATATGCATGCACACATTAAACCGTTATATTGGAGAGAGCCATCAACCTTGATTTCAGCTCCGAATCTCACGGGAACCCCCGGTTTCTTGTGCGGTGAATCGTTTTTGAAACATTACGGGATGAAGGGGAAAACCCTTGATGCCTATTTTGATACGTTTATGAATTTTGATGCGTTAGCGCACAAATTCGGAAAAATGGGGGGGATCGCCCACATGAAAACCCTCATCAACCATATCAAAAAAGAGCGCGGTGCGGACAATGTCCTCCTCCTCGACTCAGGAGATACCTGGCAGGGGACAGGCGTTGCGTTAAAAACGAAAGGCGAAGCGATTGTCACCGCACAAAACTATTTGGG
>JAUXSZ010000216.1 GCA_030679635.1 Sulfuricurvum sp.
ACCATGCCCGTGTACAAAGGAAGAGTAATAATTTTTCGGGTCGACTTTAGGGGTCTCCCAGTCGCGTGTATGGTGCTTATAGGCGTGATAACGGTAGAAAAGTTCCAGATGTTCGGTTGTCATTGTCGGATGGCGGACGACGGTTTGTAGGGTGCTATTTTTGCGTAAAATACGTCGTTCGGATTTGCTGAAGGTGTAATTTTCGACGTCAATTTTAAGACTTTCGCAGGCTCGGCACTCTTGGCAGATGGGGCGAAAATACATCGCACCAAATCGTCGCCATCCTCTCAAAATCAACGATTCACATTGTTCTTTGGAGCACTCTTGGATGACTTTGTAATGGATAGTTTGGGTATTGCCTGGGATATAAGAGCACGCCTCATGGAGAGCGCACTCTTTGAGTATCGTATTTTGGTTATTCGTCGTCATCTTTTCGGTTAAGGGATATTAAAACCCCTTCGATCATTTCGTCGATGTCCCCATCAAGGATGGCATTGATATTGGAATACGCTTCATTTGAGCGGGTATCTTTGACCTGTTGATAGGGGGCTAATACGTAGGAGCGGATTTGGTGCCCCCAGCTATTTTCGCTTTTCTCGACACCGTCAACGGCAGCTTTCTGCTTTGCGAGTTCGAGATCATAGATACGGGACTTGAGCATTTTAAAAGCGGTTGCTTTGTTTTTATGCTGACTTCGATCGTTTTGGCACTGCACCACAATACCGGTGGGGATGTGGGTGATGCGGATGGCCGATTCCGTCTTGTTGACGTGCTGGCCGCCTGCGCCGGATGCGCGGTAGGTGTCGATACGGATGTCACGATCTTCGATTTCGATGGCGATATCATCGTCGAGTTCGGGAGAGACGAGAACGGAGGTAAAGCTGGTGTGGCGCTTGGCAGCCGAATCGTAAGGGCTGATCCGAACAAGCCTGTGGATACCGTTTTCGTTTTTGAGGTAGCCGTAGGCATTGAGCCCTTTGATAAGGATAGCTGCGTCTTTGATCCCTGCTTCTTCACCGGATTGGTAATCGAGCATTTCGATGGTGAAATCGTGTCGTTCTGCCCAGCGTGTGTACATACGCAGAAGCATTGACGCCCAGTCTTGTGATTCGGTTCCGCCGGCGCCTGGGTGGATGGTGACGATCGCGTTGTGGGAATCGTGCTCTCCTGATAGGAGTACTTCGACTTCCATCAATTTGATTTGATTTTCAAGGGTTGGTGCATCAGCGAAGAGCGATTCGATGGTCTCTTCGTCCCCCTCTTCTTTTGCCATTTCATAAATGTCTTTGGCATCGCCTAGCGTATGAAAGGTTTTGGAGTATTTCGCCAGCTTGCGTTCGAGCTGGGTCTTCTCTTTTTGAACAATCCCTGCGTTTGCGACATCATTCCAAAATCCATCACTGTTTTCGAGAGCTTCTATCTCATTTAGGCGTGCAGTGATCTCTTTTGGACGGACAACGTCGGTGACGTTTTGCATCTTGATCGTCAATGTTTTTAATAATTCGTTATATTCGTAATGATCCATAAAGGAATGTCCTCTAACTGTATTATAATTGTGATTATATTGCATAGAGGCTAAAACGATGATTATCGCACGTACGGTACTGGAGCTTAGAGCTTCTTTGGATTCACAAACGGGATCTGTTGGGTTTGTTCCGACGATGGGGGCTTTGCATATTGGGCATCGTACCCTCATCGAGAAGGCAAGGTCAGAAAATGATCGTGTTGTGGTATCCATTTTTGTCAATCCGACACAGTTTTTAGCAGGTGAGGATTTGAGTAAGTATCCTCGTCGGGAAGAAGCTGATTTTAAAATCTGTGAGCTCAGCGGAGTTGATATTCTGTTTTACCCCGATGTGAGTACGATGTATGGAAAGGACGAAGTGAGCATTAAAGGGCCCGATGTGCGTGGCTATATACTGGAAGGGGCTTCGAGACCCGGCCATTTTGATGGAGTGTTGACGGTTGTCATGAAGCTACTGAACTTGGTCCGCGCCACGCGTGCATATTTTGGAAAAAAAGATGCACAGCAGCTTTCTCTTATTACCCAGATGGCTCAAAATTTTTTTATGAGTGTGGAGATTATTGCGGTGGATACGGTTCGAGAAAAAGACGGTTTGGCGCTCTCAAGTCGTAACGTCTATCTAAGCGAGATTGATCGTACAGATGCCCTCAAGCTCTCCGCTTCGCTCAAGCAGGCGACACATCTCGTGATGCAGGGGGTAAGAGAAACGAATGAAATTCAACGTGTGATGTTAAGTATTTTACAACCTCTGAATGTGGAGTATGTGGCCATTGTGAATCGTCGTTTTGAAGCGATCTCAGAGGTGGTTATCGGGGATACGATTGTGTTGGTAGCGGCACGCGTGGGCACGACCCGTTTAATTGATAATGTATGGATGTAAAATGAAAAAGTTTTTGTTTTTTACGGCGATATTGGGATTGCTCAGCGGATGCGCTCCAAAGATGGGTCAAGATGTGTTGATTGAGCCCTCGGGTCATCTGCGATGGGAGAATACAAAAAGTGAAGTGGCATTAGGAATATTATCATTACTAGGAGGGCCTGCAGATCGAGAACCTATACGGATCGGTACAGATGTCAATATTACCAATCGATGGCACAGTGAAATGAAACTTAAATCCCTGACCTATGCTCTCATAGAAGGAAAACAGACACTGGCAACGGGGTCGGCATGCATTAACGAAGGGAAAGGATTCAGTGTTGCTCCCAATACTCAGCGTGTTCTGCCCCTGACAGTTGAGCTTGATCCGAAAAGCATTACTCTTAATCGTGTGGTTGCGATACTGCAGGAAAAAAGCAAAATGATTCTCACCGGAGAAGCAATCGTCGAAGTGTGGGGGGTAGAGTACCACTATGTTTTTAGCAAAGATGCAACACTGCTGATTGCCAAAGCATTTAATCCAAAAGGGAAGACCGTTTCAAGTAAATAGCTTAATGATGCTCTATTTCAGGGGCATTTTGAGCGGCAGCTATTGCTAGCGGATCAGGGTGAAGATATTTTTCTTCTACCATGAGATCAACGATCGATTTAAAAACGGGAACGGCTGTGATGGAAGCAAAATAGACGGTGCGTGGATTGATGACGGTGATGCCGATAGTATAGGTATGCTTGCTATCATTAGCAAATCCGATGAATGAGGTGTGGTAACTGTTGACGTACGCACCATTTTTTGCAATATGGGCCGTTCCTGTTTTTCCACCCACTTCCAGACCTGGAGTTTTGGCTAATGTCCCGGTTCCCACATTGACCGTTTTAATCAAAATTAGCTTCATCCGTTCTGCTGTTGCGGGTGAGATCACTTGTATAGGGGATTGAACCTGCATAGGAAGAATCGTCCCTTTATCATCGATGAGTGAATCGACAACCATCGGATTGACGAGTTTTCCTCCATTGTTGAAGACATTGAATGCTTTAACTAATTGCATAGCATTCGCTCTCATCCCATAACCATACGATGTGATTGCCTTATAAAGGTAATTGTTGAGTTGTCCACTGCTAGGGATTGATCCCCGTTTTTCATAGGGGAGATCTGTTCCACTGAAATGGGTAAATCCAAAACGTTTGAGCCCCTCGGTAAATTCGGTACCATTTAGTTTCTGTGCCAGTTGGGCAATTCCGATGTTGGAGGAGTAGACGAGAACATCTTCCGCGCTGATCATTTGAAATGCATGCTCGTCAACGATCATTTTTCGCCCCAGCTGGTAGCGCCCGTTGTGTCCATTAACCATATCGTATGGGTTGATGAGGTGCCGATCGAGTAAAAGGGAAAAAATGATGGGTTTAATAACGGAACCGGGTTCATAGCTATATTCGATCGCATTGGCGTTTAGAGATGGATAGTCCTCCATTCGAATATGGCTGGGATCAAAGCGATTTGAGCTTGCTAGGCTAATAACTTTACCGCTTTTAGACTCCATAACGGTTGCAATAATCTCATCGGCTTGAAGCTCCCCTTTGATTCGGTCGGTGATCGCTTCGACACGGGCTTGCAGGGCGATGGGAATGTTGAGTTTGACATCAAAGCCATTAATTTGAGATTTGACCGAGCTTTGTTTGTTTAAAATCAGATAGCCATTGACGTCCCTCATCGCTTTTTGAGTTTTGTTTTGCTGCGGATTGAGCTCTTCATCAAAAAACTTCTCCAGCCCTTTGATCCCATAGATGCGCGTATACCCATCCTCTTCCATTTTTCTAGGATAACCTAACAGCGGAGTTAAGAGTTTTTGATAGGGATATTCGCGCGCTTCACCGCTTTCGATGATGTTAAGTCCTTGAAGAACGCGTTGACCATTAGGGAGTTCATACTCGATAAATACCTTTAGTTTACGCAGCTCAAAAGCGAGGGTTTTGAGGTACATCGCCTCTTTTGGCCCAATATGATAACTCAGGGTTACGGAACCTCTGCGTGTATGGAGACGTTGACGGATCTCATTGGGTTTGATTCCGCTGTAAATACTGAAAAGTTGAATAAAGAGTTCTTGCTTGTTCGGATCAATATTTCGGGTATTAACGACGGCTTTGTAAAGTTTTTGGGTTGCGGTAATGTGAAAACCATCGGCGCTAATGATATTGCCCCTCTGCGCTTTAGCCGTTTCTTCAGAATAGATAGAGGGGATATCACGCTCATGAACGGCGGTGTAAAACATTACCGCCAAGAAGATGACAAATCCCATCAAGAGTACGAGGAAGAGTGCTAATATTTTTTTGGATTTATTGGAGTTGCGCATAACTAGAGATCAGCTACGCGTTACATTTGGGTTCGTGTAATCTCTTTGTATGCATTGAGGGCTTTATTACGCACTTCAAGCATCAATTTCATACTAATTTCGGCTTTATCAATCGCAATAGCGGCTTGATGGAGATCTTTGACGGAGCCTGTTGCGATGTCACTCATTGAGCGTTCTCCCTCAACTTGCATCTCATTGACATTACCAAGGGCATTTTTGAGCTCTTGGGCAAAATCGGTACCGCTCCCATTAAGAGGTCCAGCCCCTTTTGCTTTAAATAAGTCGGTAGTTGAAAGAGATTTGATGGAAGATATATCATTCATAATTGGTGTTCCTTAAGATTATGATTGCAGGATGCTGATTGCACCACCCGCCATATTTTTTGCGCTCTCAAACGCCGCTACGTTTGCTTGATAAGAACGCGTTGCTTCTACTAAATCGGCCATTTCAATGACAGGATTAATATTGGGATAGGCAACGTATCCTTTGGCATCCGCATCGGGATGGGAGGGATCATATTTCATGTTCGGCGCTTTATCGTCACGAGCAATTTTATCCACGACCACACTCATGATTGCCGGATTTGGTTTGAGCCCTTGCAGCCCCTCTTTAAGAGGATCGCAATAGCCTAAAGAAGAGGTTTGTCGCTCTAGCGCTTGATTGTAGATACTGTTGAAATCGATGGCTTTAAAAACGACTTCTTGACGGCGATAAGGACCACCCTCATCCGTGCGGGTGGTCTGCGCATTGGCAATATTGGAACTGATGGTATTAACGCGAACGCGCTGAGCCGAAAGACCGTAACCGCTGATATCAAAACTGTCTAAAAATGCCATTGTTTAATCCTTACGATGTCTTGCTCGAAGCGTCGATGACACTTTTGAAAAGCATAGAATCTTTTTTGAGCGCTGCGGTTAGGGCATTAAACATGACGGAGTTTTTTGCCATTTCTGAACTCTCAACATCCAAATCAACACTGTTTCCATCGTTTCTTGCCATATGACCGTCACGAAAAAAGGTAGTTGCTTTGGAATCGTTTGAGCGAGGGAATCCGTTTAGGTGAGCACCGTTGGTATGGGTCATTTGAAGTTCTTGCCCTTTTTGAGCGAAAATTTGAGCGCTCTCTTTGGCAAGGGCTTCCTCAAAACGGACGTCTCGAGGCCGGTAGAAAGGGGTATCGGCATTGGCAATGTTACTGGCGATCATGTCCTGACGCGCTGCACGATAATCCATCGCGCTTTTCATCAGCTCATGTGCTCGTGAAATATTGATCCCCATTTTGTCCCCTTTCATTATGTTATCACACTTCAAGCAAAATACATTCCACTTTCGCTTTATCGGCTCTTTAATGTGTGCAGGCTATACTTAGACAAAATTATACACCAAACAAGTCTAAAGATGCCCGATAAAAAATTATTTATTTTAACGACGATACTCATCACCATTGGAATTATTTGTTCGTATACGCTTTCGGCTTATGCCGTTATCTTATTCGAATACAACGCGTTTCATTTTGTTTTTCGTGAACTCTTGATTGCGATTATTTCCATTTTATTGATGTGGACGATTGCTCAGCTTGACCCTGAGGTATGGCTTCATCCACTGGGCTTAACCCTGTTTTGGGGGGGGATTGTTCTGATGGTAGCGATGCCGTTTCTCCCCTCTTTTTTGGTAAGTGAAGTCGGGGGAGCGAAACGATGGATCAAGATTCTCGGGATGTCGATCGCTCCGGTTGAGTTTTTCAAGATAGGATTTGTCTATTTTCTAGCCTGGAGTTTTTCACGCAAACTGGGGCACCATGGCGGTATGGGGGTCAAAGAAGAGTTCAAGCGGTTTTTACCCTATGCCGCGCTCTTTATTTTGATCATGTTTTTGATTGCTATTGTTCAAAACGATTTAGGACAAGTGGTTGTTTTGTCATTGACTCTCGCGTTTATGCTCTTTTTTGCAGGGAGCAGTTTTCGCTTTTTTCTCAGTCTCATCGGCGGGGCAGTCCTATTTTTTCTTTTATTTATTGCAATGGCTCCACACCGAATCAACCGTATTCTTTCATGGTGGGCATCGGCACAGAGCACCATCCTCGCTTTTTTCCCTGAATCGATTGCCAAACATTTGCGGATTGCGAACGGGGAAGAGGCGTATCAGATCGGTCACTCGCTCAACGCTATCCATAACGGTGGAATTTTGGGAACGGGTTTGGGGAACGGTACCTTTAAGCTCGGATTTTTGAGCGAAGTACATACCGACTTTGTCCTTGCCGGAATCGCCGAAGAGTTTGGATTTTTGGGAGTGCTTGGGGTGACGATGCTCTTTATTATGATTTTGCACCGCCTCTTTAAAATTGCCAATCGTTCTACGGATGATACGGATTATCTTTTTAGTTTGGGAGTAGGGTTGCTTATTACGTTTGCGTTTATGCTGAATGCGTACGGGATCAGCGGCCTCACGCCGATCAAGGGGATATCGGTACCGTTGCTGAGCTATGGAGGATCGGCGATGCTGGCCTCGAGCGTCGCCATTGGGATGGTTCTGATGCTCTCGAAGAAAATTAAACCTAAATCAGGTGATCAAAAATGAATATTGTATTTACGGGCGGCGGTACCGGAGGGCACCTCGTTATCGCGTTATCGCTGGCTGAAGCGGCGCGCTCACGAGGTCATAAAGTTATCTTTATCGGCTCTATGAGCGGACAGGATCGTCAATGGTTTGGAAACAGTACTCTGTTTGAGCAGACCTATTTTTTAGAGACGACGGGGGTTGTCAACAAAAAAGGGGTCGGTAAACTGGTCGCTATGTGGAAAATTCTCAAAGCCGTAGTGGAGTCGCGTCGTATTATCCGTACCTTTGGTGCGGATGCCGTGGTGAGTGTCGGCGGATTTTCCGCAGCCCCTGCGGCCATTGCGAGTGTCACCATGAAAACGCCTCTGTATATCCATGAGCAAAATGCGATTACCGGAAAACTCAATACGCTCCTGCGCCCCTATGCAAAAGGTTTTTTCAGCTCTTATGAAACAGGGGATAATTATTGTGATTATCCCGTGAACGAATCCTATTTTCAGCATGCACGTATCCGCAGTGAGGTGAAAACGATTGTTTTTCTGGGTGGATCGCAAGGGGCTAAATTCATCAATGATCTTGCGCTTGAGATAGCCCCGTGGTTGAGTGAGCGAGGAATTGCTATTATCCATCAATGTGGTGCTGCGGAAGAGGAGCGGGTGGGCCATGCGTACCGTGAGATGGGATTGGATGCCCAAGTGTATGGCTTTACCACTAAAATAGCCGAACTGATCGAGAGAAGTGATTTTGCTGTGAGCCGTTCAGGTGCGAGTACTTTGTGGGAATTGTGTGCGGCGAGAGTACCTGCCTTTTATATTCCCTATCCCAGTGCCGCAGCCGATCATCAGTTTCACAATGCGCGCTATGTTGTTGAACACAATGTCGGGTGGTGTGAGCGTCAAAGTGAGGGAATTTTCCAGAAACTAAAAGAAGCGATTGAAAGTAATATCCAATCCAAAAGTGAAGGATTGGTGCGACTCATTGCTATGAACGGTGCGCAACACATTATTGAAATGATTGAAAAGAGAAACGAAAAATAAGGCGTTAGATATTGATGATTTTGTGAATAACCCATAATCCAAATGCGAGGATAATAGCACTTATAATAGCGATGCTAATAGTTCCAGTTTCGAGTTCCATAGGCTATCCTGCAATGTCGACCATAGACCACATCGGTAGAAAAATTCCCAATGCCAAGATCAATACAAATCCCGCAATAGCAGCGATAAGGATAGGCTCAATCATGATCGCAATGTTTTCAACAATGTACGTATATCGGTTATTGTACACCCGATTGACTTTTCCTAGCATAGTCCCCAATGATCCACTGCTCTCACCTGCCTTGATCATTTGCAATATCATCCCCTCAAACTGATTGGTTTCACGAAATCCTTGGGTCAAGGACCGGCCGTCCTCGATTGCAACAGCAATTTTTTGGAGTTCTTGTTTCATATAACTGTTTTCTACTACTCCTATCGCAATGTCCAACGCTTCAATCATCGGTATTCCGGCTTCTGTCAAGACATTGAAAAGATAAATAAAACGGCCGATCATCGCATAATAGGTGACTTTCCCTACAAGATAAATTTTGAGAAAATATTGGTCTGTTTTGACTCGAAGGGTCTGATTTGTTGAGTAAGCATAGCTAAATAGTGTTGCCAGGATAATTGCCCCCCCTATGACATACAGACCGTAGAATCGTAAAGCGTGTTCAGTCCACAGTAAAATCTTTGTTGGAAAAGGAAGCTCCATTCCGGATTCTTCAAAAAAGGTTTGAAATTGTGGGACGACAAAAGTGATGACGACAGTAAATGCGATTCCCATCGCAATAATGATAAAGAGTGGATAGCGGATTGCTTTTTTAAGCATTTGGCGGTTTTCATAAATCTGCTGAAGAATGGCAGAGAGTTTTGTAATCGCATTATTAATGGTGCCTGTTTTTTCACCTAACTCAAACATTGAGAGAGATAGGACTCCTAATTGACGCTGATAAGGGGCAATGGAACTGCTCAGACTTTGGCCGCTTTC
>JAUXSZ010000228.1 GCA_030679635.1 Sulfuricurvum sp.
GTTATGCGGCGAATGCTCCGCTGATACAAAAATTTATTCTTTCTACTTTGGGAAATGTGAGCCTCAAAATACTCAACGTACAGTTAATCGAGCGACTTTACAAAACATTCCCGAGCTTGGAACTGCTTTATAAATCCGACGAAGGGTTTGTCCAAAACTCGCCCAATATTTATGCTAATCGTGAAGAACATAATCATATCGGGGTTGATCGCGCCTATCTTGTCAATGAAGTTGACATTCAAAAAGGGTACTATATCAGCGAGCCCTACATTTCGACCGCTACGGGTTTTTTATGCATCACCGTGGTCTATGCTGTGGGAGATGGATATCTTTTTTTAGATTTTCGGCTACGAAAACTCTTAGAACGGTTTGATCTGATCGAAAAAAATGACGTATTTAAACTCCTTAACCGTACCTCCTACGCTCTTATCGGCGGAGGGCTTCTCTTTTTTGGTGTTTTCGTTGTGCTGTACGGATTTTATACCTTTGGCGGCTATTTATTTGGGATCGAGCCACTCTCAATTGATGCCGTATTCAAGCCCATCATTGCGCTAACGTTGGGATTGGCCGTCTATGATTTGGGAAAAACCATCGTGGAACAAGAGGTACTACCTCGGACACAGCATGTCAGCGACGTTTTTAATCCCAAAACATTGCTTAATTTTTCAGTCTCCATCATTATTGCTTTGTTAATCGAAGCCCTCTTGGTCGTCTTTAAAATTTCGCTCCATAACTACAAAGATTTACCCTACGCTTCTACTCTCGTTGCGGCACTCTCTTTTTTACTGCTTGTGTTTGCCGTGTTTGTTTATATTATCCGTAAAACGGAAAAAGAGTAATGCTCTCCTCTGCGTGCCAAGACACCATTCGCGCCGCCGTGTGGCTCTCTACCAAGCCACTTGGAGAATATTACCATATACAGAAAATCAGTGACGCACTGAATTTACCCTACCATTTTTTGGCGAAATCCCTCCAAAAACTGGTCCATTGTGATATCCTCCTATCGCGCAGAGGAGCCAACGGCGGGGTAAAACTCGCTAAAATAGGATCCGAAATCACCCTTATCTCCATTATCGAAGCAGTCGACGGAACGGCTTTTTTTGACATGTGTGTACTGGGAATCGGTGAATGCGAAGCCGAAAAGCCCTGTGCGCTGCATTCACAATGGGAAAAATGGCGCACTGAAATGCACGAGATGTATTCTGCCATGCGTCTGAGCGAAATTACCAACGATATCCTGCAACGTAAAATAAAACGGCTCTAACTTCTCTTTTTTCTAATTTTTAAATAATAAACATCATTGTGATTAATTTTTAATCACAATATAGCCTAATATATTTATATTTTGGATTACAATTATTTCAGATTTTTAAATCTTAAATAGGAGCCCTCAAATGAAAAGTTTGAATGTTATCGGAAAAAGCGTTTTGCTGCTCTCTCTAGCAGCATCGGTCGCCATGGCGGCGGTAGAGAAAAAAGATCTTAAAATCGGATTTATCCCTCTCACCGATTGCGCAGCACTCGTGATCGCAAAAGAGAAAGGTTTTTTTGCCAAACACGGTCTCAATGTTGAGCTGAGCAAAGAAGCATCCTGGGCAAACGTCCGCGACAAAATGACCGTGGGTGAACTCGATGCGTCACATATGCTTGCCGCGATGCCGATCGCCTCTACGCTAGGGGTAGGCAGTACGAAAAAAGAGATGCTCGCTCTGATGGCATTGGGTCAAAACGGCGATGCGATTACCGTATCCAATAAAATGTACGATGCGATGATGGCGGCCGATCCAGTGGCCACGAAAAAAGGATCTGCCGTCGCTTTGAAAAAAGTGATCGCATCCAAAACCATGGGGGTCCCCGAGTTCGGAATGACTTTTCCGACGGGTACCCACAACTACCATCTGCGCTTTTGGATGGCAGCGGGGGGAGTGGATCCCGATACCGATGTAGCTCTCAAAGTCGTTCCCCCACCGCAGATGGTTGCCAACATGACAGCGGGGAATATCGACGGGTTTTGTGTCGGTGAGCCGTGGGGACAGCGCGCCGTCATGGGAAATATCGGCAAAGTCGTCACAACAGGGTATCAAATCTGGCAAAACGGACCTGAAAAAGTGCTCGGTGTTCAAAAAGCGTTTGCCGATAAATATCCGGAAACGACCAAACAGATGATTGAAGCGGTCATTGAAGCCGGTATATGGCTCGATGCGTCATGGGAAAACCGCAAAGAGGCATCGGCGATCCTTTCAGCCAAATCGTATGTCAATGCACCCAAAGACGTCATCGACAACTCGATGACAGGGACCTATATGTTGACCAACGGCGTCAATACACCGATGCCGAACTTTAACGCTTTTGGTAAAAAACAAGCCCTCTATCCCTACTACACCCACGGATTGTGGCAGGTTTCCCAAATGGTGCGCTGGGGTCAGCTCGATCATCCCATCGATATGAAAAAAGCGGTGGAAAGCGTCTATCGTCCTGATCTGTTTGCAAAAGCGGCCAAAGAGGTCAACTATGCGATTCCTGCGAACGGATGGAAGATTGAAGGGAAAGCTGCAGACAACAAATTTATGGACGGCTCTGTGTTTGATCCGAACAAAGTCATTGATTACGTCTATAACGCACCTATCAAGCATCCAAAAGTAACCAAAGAAGCACTTGCAAAAGTGAATAAATGGAAAGTCAAGAATTAAAGCCAAGGAGACCCTATGCCATTTAAATGGATCAATGCCGTTGCATTGCCGATACTGTTATTCGGTGTCATTATCGCACTTTGGAGCACCATATCCGAGAAAATTCCAGGCTTTCCGCCTCCGTTGGAAGTGTGGAATGAACTGATCGTTGTTTTATCCGATCCCTTCTACAACAATGGAGCCGGAGACCAGGGGATTGCCTTGCAGCTTTTGAGCTCGCTTAAACGGGTGTTCGGCGGATTTGCGCTGGCTATCGCCGTCGGTGTGCCGGTAGGGTTACTGATCGGCATGTCTAAGAGTGCGCAAACCGCATTCAATCCGTACATTCAGATACTCAAGCCGGTATCGCCGCTTGCATGGCTTCCCCTTGCTCTGTTTGTCTTCAAAGACGTCGATATGACGGCGATTTTCGTCATTTTTATCACCTCTATCTGGCCGATTATCATCAATACGGCTTTGGGCGTGCGCAGCGTGAGTGAAGATTATCTCAATGTAGCGAAAGTGTTGCAACTCACGCCGTTTGAGAGAGTGTTTCAGATTATTCTTCCCGTGGCTGTACCGTTTATCTTTACGGGGATGCGTCTCTCACTTGGAATCGCATGGTTGGTCATCGTCGCGGCAGAGATGCTCACGGGCGGCTTGGGAATCGGATTTTGGATTTGGGATGAGTACAACAACCTTAACTATTCTCACATCATCATCGGGATCATTCTCATAGGCGTCGTCGGGTATATCTTGGACACCATCATGGGCTTTATCGCCGATTATTTTGATTACCGTAAACGGGGGCGCGTATGAGTGCAAAACCATTTTTAAACATCGATCATGTCGATAAAGTTTTCCCTCTTGGAAAAGGGAAAGAGTACGTCGCGTTGCGCGATGTGAAACTCGAAATCCGTGAAAATGAGATCGTCTCGATCATCGGTCACTCCGGATGCGGCAAATCGACCCTGCTCAACATGATCGCAGGTCTCGATACGATCACAAGCGGAGTCATCTTGCTTGAAGATCGTGAGATCAATGCTCCGGGACCAGAGCGCGCTGTGGTGTTTCAAAACCATTCACTGTTGCCGTGGCTCACGGTCTATCAAAACATCGAGATGGCGGTCAAAAAAGTACGTGACGATCTCAATGCTCAAGAGGTCAAAGAACACGTTATGAAATACATCGATCTGGTCAACCTCGATCACGCAAAAGACAAATACCCCGGCGAAATCAGCGGCGGGATGAAGCAGCGTGTCGGTATCGCACGAGCACTCTCCATCGAGCCTAAAGTGCTTCTGATGGATGAGCCGTTCGGCGCGCTCGACTCGCTGACCCGTGCCAATTTGCAAGATCACCTGATGCGTATCCAGATGCAAACAGGCAATACCGTCGTCATCATTACGCACGATGTCGATGAAGCGGTCTTGCTCTCTGATCGCGTCATTATGATGACCAACGGACCTGAGGCTACCATCGGCGAAATACTGGAAGTGAACCTTCCACGTCCACGGAAGCGCTTGGAGTTGCAGCATAATGAAGAATATTTACGATGCCGCGGAGCTATTGTTGAGTTTCTTTACTCTAAATTTGCCAAACACGATGATTAAAAAAAATTAAAACATAAAGGATCTAAAATGAAAAAAATCACCTTATCCGCAGTTGCAATTCTCTCTTTGGCGAGCGGTTTCTCAAGTACACTAAGTGCCGATGAGGGGTTTACCCTCTT
>JAUXSZ010000237.1 GCA_030679635.1 Sulfuricurvum sp.
AAAGTGACCGCCGTTATTGATCCAACTTCGGTCATTCCTCTCAAAAAGGGGGTACAAGAATGGATCAAAGAGGTGATAAATCGTAAAAAGCTTCGCCTTGGATTCATGATAGGGACAGCGGATGAAGAGCTTAATAAAGAGATTGTCCGCCTTCTGTCGACGATACAAAAAAAGGGCCCCCTTACAGATTCCTACCATTTGCCGATTGCAAAATACTATCCTCCGGTCGAGGTTATTAATGATGCGGTGATATTACATTATAAAAAGCTCAATGAAAACAACAGCTACATTCAGGGAGTTCAGCCGGGAGATCTGTTAATCGAGTATGTTTTTCCAAAACCTGGTCGTAATGGTCGCGGATTGGATGGAGCCCCTATCGTTATTCCCGAACCTACGGTTAAATATGCCGGAGTTATTCAGATTGACGATGCCACCATTAACAGCACACAGGATGAAAACAGCATACGCTACTATGCCCTTGTCTCAGGTTTTGTGAAGCGCGAAAAAGGGATTTTTTTAGTTGCGCAAGAATTGCATCTCGAATCGGTCAGCATGAAAAAGACAGGTTCAATCGAAGCGGGTACGGATAAGGAGATAACGCTTACGGTACAACAGAAAAATTTAGGAGAAGATGCTATTGGCATCGGCGTTCACATTGACGTCCAAACCGTTGATATCAGCGGCACCGTAGGCGAAAATACCAAAATCACGGCATGCGATCTTAATATTGGTGCGCAAACGCACAAAAAGTCGATCATGGACGTTAGCGGAATCGCCAATATAAAGCTTCATCGGGGTAATTTAAAGGCGAAAGAGGCCAATATTGATGTCCTTGAAGGGGGCATAATAGAAGGGGATATCGTTAGGATCAAGAAAATGCTGGGGGGAGAGATTATCGCGCGAAAAGTGTATGTTGACGTTCTCTACGCGCATAGCAAGATTATCGCTCTGGAGTCGATCGAGATTAATCATATCGAAGGGGAAGGGAACACGCTTGCAATCGATCCTCATTCTATTTCAGTGTATCACGAAAAAATATCGGAATTGGTGGCCAAAGTTCAGGCCAAAGAACAACTCACGAGGGAGTATAAGAAAGAGTTGAGTATGAAACAGTCTGTATTTAAAGAGAAAAGTGCTCAGGCCAAACGAATTCAGCAGCGTATTATCGACGCAAAACAAAATGGACGAGAACCGCTGGAAACGGACATTATGACTATTCAGCAGTACAGAGCTGAAGCCGGTAAACTTCAGCTCTATGCTGTAAAGATCGTGGAAGAGGAAAGCGCTTTGTCTCTCCTTCGTGAAAAGTTAGATAAATTATATGAGGCTGATTTACATGGAGTAATAACGTATCACGGTATATATCGGGGGAATAATCGTGTTGTGTTTATTGACCCAAGAACACGCCAAGAATATAGTATCTTTCCTGAGGGAAAAATTACCCATATTCGATTGGATCAAAGGGGAGAGGAGAAGGTGCTATTGCTGAATGCTGGAGGGGAGTAAACGTTTCATCCCCCTGTCTGATAAAATGCCCTCAACGATACTTCACTATTTTCAATACCCCAGAGATTTTTTTCGGGCTTGTTGTTCACCACATCCACTAATATTTTGGTGGCTTCTCTCTCGTTGCCTTTACGGATCGCCTCTTTGATATTTTTTGCCCCCACAAAATACAAACACCCGATTAAATCACCCTCAGCACTGAGTCGTAGACGATCGCACGTAGCGCAAAAATCATGACGATGGGGCTCGATGGTTCCGAAGCGATAGCCATGTGAGGTTTCGTACAGGTTGGCGGGGCCGCTTTTTTCATTGACGATAGGAAAGAAAGAGTGTGTTTTGGAAAGCTCTGAGAGTATCTCGTAGCTGGAGAGCCCTTTTATCCCATCCGAGGCGTGTGTGTTTTCCATGTATTCGATGTAGCGTATCTGTGCTCCGATATTTTTGGCATAGTCAAAAAGTGTACGGATCTCATGATCGTTGATCCCGCGTAAAATGACGCTGTTGATTTTGACACTTAGCCCGGCCTTGATCGCAGATTCTATCCCTTTAAGGACGTGCTCGAGTACATCTTTTTGAGCAATATAGTGGAGGGTTTCTTTTTCCAATGAGTCCAAAGAGATATTGACCCGCTTGAGGCCTGCATACTTTAATTTTTCTGCCATTGCCGGAAGTAAAAAGCCGTTGGTAGTGAGGCCGATATCAACCTCTGGATCGTACGTATGAATCATGCGGATAAGGTCATCGAGATTTTCTCTCGTGGTGGGTTCACCACCCGTGATACGGATTTTTCGGATGCCGTTATCGATACTGATTTTAATAAAGGCAAAGAGCTCTTCGTAGCTTAGGAGATTTTCTTTTGGGACCCAGCTAAACGGTTTTTCGCTCATGCAGTAGCGGCACCGAAAATTACATCGTTCGGTAACCGATACGCGCAGATAGCTCACCTCACGATGGTATTGATCTCGCAACATGACAAGTTCCTTATTTATGGATGTCTTATGGTAACCTATGGTGTAAATTATTCTCTTGATGTGAATCAAACGTTGAGGGGACTTCAAAGGGGAAATATGGCATTCATTTTGGAGCAATTGAGTTTTTTTGAAGGATGTGATCCTGAAAAGCTGACCCGTCTATCTACTAGTGCCAAGATCAAAACGTACGAAGCATCTGATGTGATGGTGTACGAAGAAGATGATATTAATCGTGTCTATTTTCTTCTTGAAGGGGAAGTAAAGTTCTATAAAGTTGATCGGTTTGATGCGGAAGTTTTTCTCTATACGTTAAAAGATGAAGCGTTGCTGACCAATATCGGCTCGCTGAATTGTGATCGTATCAGCTGTTTTAGTAACATAGAATTTTTGGTCCAAAGTCGTGTGTTGTCGTGTGATTTGGAAATCTTTAAAGAGGTGGTGAAAACCGATATTACTTTGCTCATTCATTTGGTCAACCTTCTCGCCGATCAAAAACAGCTTGTTGAGTGTACGATTAATATGGGGATGGTGTACGATGTCACGGCAAAAGTGGCGAAAATGCTCTACGATTATCTGAATCTCTACAACAGCTTGAAAAAACAAGAGATTTCTTATCGGCTCAACATTCAGCCTGCCACCCTTTCGAGAGTATTGGCAAAATTTATCCGATTGGGACTGATTGCCGAATCGGATCACAAAACGGTCGTTTTGAAACGAGATGAATTAACACGTTATTTTAAAGAGGGGGTTTAATGCAATCCATTACAACCAAAGTACGGTGGATCGTCGCCATTTTGTCACTCAATCTCATTACCATTATTATGGTCGATATTTGGCTCAATATGGATCAAAAATTTGATGCCAAAGTGATTAACATCGCCGGAAAACAGCGAATGCTCTCTCAGCGAACCGTTTTGGAACTGCATCGACTTCTCGTAGATGAGGAGGGTGCGTTTGAAAAGCTTCAATTGGCAAGAGAAGAGTTTGACCGTAATTTTAAGCAGCTCAGTACCGCGACATCGGAATATCGAGGCTTTTCAAATGAGGAAATCGAAAAAACAATGATGGAGGTTCATGCGCACTGGAATCGGATGGCGGGATTGATTGATCGCTATTTGCAGGGGGATCATAATTTGTATGATCTCAAAACCATTTATGACAACGGAGATAAAACCCTTGTCTTGATGAATCAAGCAGTATCGCAATACGAAGCCTACATGATGGAGAAACGTCTTTTGGCCTATCGTATTCAGATATTTTTAGCGCTGATCTCTTTGGGGGTTATCCTCTACATGGCGCGGACAACCTTGCAAATTCAGCGTAATTTTAACCATTTTCTTGAACACTCTAGAACCCTCAGCGGTGAAAAAAACATTGAGGATAAAAGCGGCAATGAGCTCGACATTGCGTGTTCTCATATCGAATATTTTTTACAGAATGTCGAAGAGGCGCTTCAAAGTGCTACCGATGCGGTGGAAAAAAGTGAGGTGGCAACATCCGGCCTGTATGCCGCTACGCCCGAAGCGAAAAACTTGCTGGATCAAAGCGAGGATGTGATGATCCAAGTGAGCGAAGAACTTCATCAAACCTCATTGAGACTGAAAAAATTAAAAAGTAATCTCGAAAAAGCCAACGCCCTGCGAAATCCTTTTTAGGATTTCTATTCTCTCCTTTCTTGACCTAAGTCAAAACCTTTCTCTTTCAATTTCTTTATAATATTTGAAGTGCATGAGTTATATCATAGCATCAAGGTAACATTGGTTATTCATAAATAACTATGGATAACAGTTATTCCACTAAGGAGGCTTTTATGTCATTGGATAGAAGAGAATTTTTAAAAAGCGCCGCAGCGGCATCCGCCGCAACGGCAATCGGCATGGCAGTTCCCGCTCACGTAGAAGCGGCAGCGGCTCAAGGTCAAGAAGGCTGGCGCTGGGATAAAGCGGCGTGTCGTTTTTGCGGAACGGGATGCGGAATTATGATGGCCACCAAAGATGACCGTATCGTTGCGGTCAAGGGTGATCCGTTGGCTCCGGTAAATCGCGGGCTTAACTGTATCAAAGGGTATTTTAACGCTAAGATCATGTACGGTGCGGACCGCCTCTCTCAACCTCTTTTACGGATGAATGCAAAAGGTGAATTTGATAAGCACGGAAAATTTCAAACCATTACGTGGAAGCGCGCCTTTGATGAGATGGAAAAACACATCAAATCAGCCCTCAAAGAAAAAGGGCCGACGGGTATCGCCATGTTCAGCTCAGGTCAGCAAACGGTTCCGGAGGGAATCGCGGCACTGAAACTGATGAAAGCGGGATTTCGTACCAACAACATCGATGCGAATGCGAGACACTGTATGGCGTCGGCGGTGACGGGATTTATGAACGTTTTCGGAGCCGATGAACCCTCGGGATGTTATGAAGACATTGAGCTTGCCGAAACGATTGTTGCGTTTGGTTCGAATATGGCGGAGATGCATCCGATCCTCTGGTCGCGTGTGAGTGATCGCAAGCTGAGCAATCCGGATAAGGTACAAGTGGTCGTTCTCTCGACGTACAAACACCGTACGATGGATCTCGCGGACGTCGAGATTATCTTTAAGCCTAACACCGATTTGGCAATCTGGAACTACATTGCCCGTGAAATTGTTTACAATCATCCCGAAGCGATGGATAAAGAGTTTTTGGATAAAAATATCGTCTTTGCAACGGGTCCCGTCGATATCGGATACGGATTGCGTGAAGAGATCAATCACCCTAAATACGGCAAAAAAGAGCTTGACACGGCTGCGAAACAAAAATCAAAAGTCCTTACCGCCGATGAAGGGGTGAGTTTGGGATATTTGGGCTACAAAGCGGGCGATACGCTCGAGATGAAAAGCACCATGGATCCGAACAAACACTGGAAAATTTCTTTTGAAGAGTTTAAAAAAGGGCTTGCTCCGTATACCTTGGATTATGTGGCTCATGTTGCCAAGGGTGATCCCGATGAGAGCATCGAAGATTTCAAAGCAAAACTACAAAAAATGGCCGATCTCTATATCGAGAAAAAACGGAAATGCCTCACATTCTGGACGATGGGATTCAATCAGCATACCCGCGGAACGTGGGTCAATGAACAAGCCTATATGGTGCACTTCTTGCTCGGGAAACAAGCGAAACCGGGTAACGGCGCATTTTCCCTCACCGGTCAGCCATCCGCCTGCGGAACGGCGCGTGAAGTAGGAACCTTTACCCACCGTCTCCCTGCGGACATGGTGGTTACGAATCCTGCACATCGCAAACGATCTGAGGAGATTTGGACCGTTCCTCAAGGGACGATTAACCCGAAAGTAGGGGCGCATTTCACCCAGATCCACCGCGATCTCGAAGATGGAAAAATCAAATTTGCATGGGTAAGTGTCTGTAATCCGTACCAAGATACGGGAAATGCGGAACACTGGATCAAAGCCGCACGGGAAATGGATAATTTTATCGTCACCTCTGATGGGTATCCGGGGATTTCGGCCAAAGTCTCCGATTTGATTTTGCCAAGCGCGATGATGTATGAGAAATGGGGCGCGTACGGAAATGCGGAACGCCGTACACAGCACTGGCGTCAGCAAGTCACTCCGATGGGGGATGCGATGTCCGATCTGTGGCAGTTTGTTGAGCTTGCCAAGCGTTTTACGATTAAAGAGGTATGGGGAGCGCAAAAAATCCCTGGACTTGAGGGGGGATTGCCGGACGTCATGCCGCAGGCCAAAGCGATGGGGTATAAAGAGACTGATACCTTGTACGACGTGCTGTTCGCCAATAAGGGGGCCAAAACCTTCAAATGGCCGGATCCAGTGGGCAAAGGGTTTCAAAACTCCGAAGTTGCAGGGGATAAGCGCCATGTGGTCGGAAGTGATGGAAAAGTATTTAACGGATACGGATTCTTCTTGCAAAAATATTTATGGGAAGAGTATCGTAAATTCGGGGACGGACATGGGCACGATTACGCCGATTTCGATACGTACCATAAAGTACGCGGTTTGAAATGGCCGGTTGTGGATGGCAAAGAGACTTTCTGGCGCTACAACGCGAAATACGATCCGTATGCGAAAAAGGCAAACAACGGAGCGTTCGCGTTCTACGGCCATGCGTTCAAAGAGATTCCTCAGGGAAATCTAAAAGGGGTTACGAATCCTGAGAAAGTTCACTTGGACAACAAGGCTAAAATCTTCTTCCGCCCCTATATGGAGCCGACGGAAGTTCCTGATAAAAACTACGACATCTGGTTGTGTACGGGTCGTGTGTTAGAGCACTGGCACAGCGGAACGATGACGATGCGTGTTCCTGAACTCTATCGCGCTGTTCCTGAAGCATTGTGCTACATGCACCCGGCAGATGCAGAGAAGCGTGGCGTAAAACGGGGTGAAATGGTGTGGGTAGAATCTCGACGGGGCAAAGTAAAAGCACACGTCGAAACACGGGGCCGTAACCGACCTCCGAGAGGATTGGTCTTCGTCCCATGGTTTGATGAAAAAGTATTCATCAATAAAGTGTGTCTGGATCATACCTGCCCGATTTCCAAGCAGATGGACCACAAAAAATGTGCGGTCAAAATCTATAAAGCGTAACGGAAAAGATCATGAAAACCGAACCAACAAGTGACCGTCGTCGTTTCCTCCTCTCTCTCGCCAGAGGCATTGGACTAAGTGCGATGGGTGCTTTGGTGTGGAGTGCTTATGTGGGAGTGGCAAAAGCCGCACCCTTAGTCTTGCGCCCTCCCGGTGCGCTAAAAGAAGAGGAGTTCATTAAAAACTGTATCAAATGCGGTTTGTGTGTGGAAGCGTGTCCTTATGATACCCTCTCTCTGGCGAAACCTGGGGAGAATATCCCGATGGGGACGCCGTATTTCACCCCTAGAGAGATTCCCTGCTACATGTGCAGCGATATCCCCTGTGTTCCAGTATGCCCTAGCGGCGCACTGAGCGAGCCATCGGTGAGCCGCTATGTGGAAAACCATGCAACGCTGGAAATTAATTTGGCACGCATGGGGTTGGCGGTAATCGATGAGAATTCATGCATCGCAACGTGGGGAATTCAGTGCGATGCGTGTTATCGCGCGTGCCCATTGTTAGGTCAGGCCATTACGATTGAATACTCAAAAAATGAGAGAACGGGTAAACATGCGTTTCTCAAACCGGTGGTCCATCCGGATCAATGTACGGGATGCGGAATGTGTGAACACGCCTGTGTCACCGAGATAGCGGCGATTCACATCCTTCCAAGAGCGCTGGCCATGGGGAGAGTAGGAGACCATTACATCAAAGGGTGGGACCCAAGTGACGAAAAACGGCTAGAGGGGGCCAAAATTGAGGTAACCAAAACGAAACTGAGTGAAAAAAGCGTTCTCGATACGCTCAATGATGCGGAGGGGCTATAATGAAACATTATCGCTACTTACTCATGAGACGGGTTACGCAGCTTTCGATCATGGCCCTTTATATCGGCGCTAACGTGTGGGGGTGGAAGATGCTTCAGGGCAACTTGAGCGCCTCCTCTCTTTTTGGAATTGTCCCTTTAGCGGATCCTTATGCTGTGCTTCAAATCGCCGTAACGGGTGCCACTTTAGGGATGGATATTATTGTGGGGGCATTGATTGTCTCCCTTTTTTATGGAGTGATCGGCGGGCGTGCATTTTGCAGCTGGGTGTGTCCTGTCAATATCATTACCGATACGGCCGGATGGCTGCGTCGAAAAATGAAATTTTCCGAGGTGCAAAAACGGTTCTTTTTAAATCGTTCACTACGTTATTGGATATTGGGTCTTGGCCTTGGGTTATCGGCAGTGATGGGGGTCGCGGCATTTGAGCTTATCAGCCCCATCTCGATGGCTCATCGCGGACTTGTGTTCGGGATGGGTATGGGCGGCGGTGCATTGGCGGTCATATTTTTATTTGATCTACTGGTACACGAAAATGGATGGTGCGGCTATGTTTGTCCGTTGGGGGCATCGTATGCACTTATCGGACAATTTTCTCTGATCCGGGTCTATCATGATGCTGTGAAATGCTCCGATTGCAGAGATTGCATTACCGTGTGTCCTGAAAAAGAGGTGTTGCATATGATTAACCAAAGCAGCGAAAGTGTCGTGATGGGTGAATGTACCAATTGTGGACGATGCGTCGATGTCTGTCAGACAGATGCCCTCGGATTTTCGATTCGAAGTCAGTTAAAACAATCAAAGGATGAAGAATGAAAGCAAAAATTATTATGAGCAGTTTAATGGCTGCTTCCCTGTTGATAAGTGGTGCCTATGCTGCCACTCAAAAACAAATAGATGAAAAAGAGTTGGGAATGCGGTCGGCTGATTTGTACAGTGAGGATACGGCTACTCCTGATGGTACCCATTACCATATGGAAGCACCCGGAACGTCGAAAAAAATCGAACGTGCCTATGTGAATGCGCCGCCGATGATTCCGCATGACGTAACCGACTTTCTCCCGATTGAGAAAAACAACAATGCGTGCTTAGGGTGTCATATGCCGGATGTTGCCAAAGACATGGGGGCAACGCCGATCCCGCTAACGCATTTAACCAATTTACGTCCCGCCGTTTCGTGTGATGATGATGATAACTTCAAATCTGAAAGCAACGATGAGATTATCAAAAAAGATCTTCATGGGCAGCTTTGGCAGGGGCGTTATAATTGTTCCCAATGTCATGCTCCGCAAACAGAAGGTAAGTTGCGCGTTATCAATACTTTCAAACCGCAATATACCGACAAGAAAGGGCAAAAACACAAAAATCGCTCTTACTTGATGGATGAGATTGGAATCGGCTGTAAAGTCGGAAACGGACTCTAAAATGTCAGATACGG
>JAUXSZ010000243.1 GCA_030679635.1 Sulfuricurvum sp.
TAATCAAATTATTTTTGAAATTTTGGAGTCTGAGGGGATTGAGAACTATGACACCGTCAATGAATTTATCTGCCAGGTGAAAAAATACGGCGTCAAAATCGCCATTGATGATTTCGGCGCGGGGTATTCCAATTTTGTTTACATTACCAAACTGGATATTGACTACATTAAAATTGACGGGTCCATCATCCGCGATATTGATACGAATACGGCATCACAAATCATTACCAAAACGATTATCGATTTTGCGACCCAGCTTAATATTGAAACCGTTGCGGAATTTGTCCACTGCGAGAGTGTGTACCATTATCTCAAACATCTCCCTCTGAGTCATTTGCAGGGGTACTATTTCGGAGAGCCTTCCCCAACCATGGGTTAAGTTCCGTTCAAAAAGTCTTAAAAAAATCCCGGCATATCCTGATAATTTTTTCTTGTCTCTCTTTGCCCACGGATTCGCTTTGTCGAATAGTGTGTACCCGTTCTATCAGATCGTGAATCCCTTCGGGGATACGTTCTGTGAGATAACGGCGCAATGCCGAGCTCACCGCAGGCGCCTTACCCGAGGTATTAATCCCCACGCACAAATCCCCCTCAACGATCAAAGCCGGAAAGATAAAGGAACACAATGCCGGAGAGTCGACACAATTGACAGGGATTTTCTGATCCATACAGGTCGCATAAATTTTTTCCTGCTCCGCTAAATCGTCCAACGCTCCGATCACTAAAAAACGATTCTCACAATCCTCGATCACGTATTCCCGCTCAATCAAAACAATCGTATAGGAGTCGCAAAGCATTCGGATCTCTTCCTGGATCAACGGTGCTATGACCGTTAGCTTGGGAGAAAACTTGACAAGTTGCTCGATTTTACGCAAAGCCACTTCCCCTGCACCGATCACTAAAATATTTTGATCCCTAAGATCAACGAACATCGGGAAAAGAGCCATAAACCATCCTAAATTCTAATCAACATCAGTGCTTAAAAATTAATCACATTATCGTAAGTTGCTTCCGCATTTTACACTATCATTTCCATATAAAAAAGTCTTAAAAGGAAATAACGATGAATGGCTCTCTTTACTTGATCGGATGCGGACCGGGTGATGCCGACTTACTCACCTTAAAAGCATTGAAGAGTATCCAGAAACTTGATATTGCCCTCATCGACCATCTGCTCACTCAAGAGATCATCGATTTGATTCCGACACGTACCAAAGTCGTATTCGTTGGTAAAGAAAAAGGGAATCACAGTTCAACTCAAGACGAGATCAACACGATCATAGCCTCTTATGCCCATCAAGGATTGCGTGTCGGGCGTCTCAAATGCGGAGATCCTTATATCTTTGGACGGGGAACGGAAGAGGCCATTTATGCAATGGAACGCGGTATTCATACCGAAGTCATTCCGGGGATATCCTCCGCCCTTAGCGGTCCACTCTCAGCGGGTATTGCACCAACAGCACGAGGGTATGCTACGGGAATGTCCGTCGTATCTGCTCATCTGGCAGGTGATCGCGTGAATCTGGGATGGATACCTCTATTAGGGATGTCTAACCATACAACCATTGTTTTGATGGGACTGAGCCGTGCAGAGCAAATCACCTCAGAAGCGTTATTGCAAGGAATCAACCCATCCCTTAGCGTTGCCATTGTTTCCAATGCCACAACGCGTCATCAAAGCACCATTATCACAACTTTAACTGACCTTGCAGCTGCCGCCAAAAAAGCACCGAAGCCCGCCATTATGATTTTCGGAAATGTTGTCGCACTCGAATCACAACTACCAAAATACATCCATGAGATCAAGGAGACTGCCCATGACATCGCTAATGCAGGCTAATGAAGCACGTAGTGCCAAACGTCATAAAACCGAGACCATCAAAGATACTTTTAATGCTCACGAAGCGTGGGAGAGACTGATCGGGTATTCCCAAACAGGATACGACTCCATCACAGAAGAGGACAAAGATTTTGTCCTCAAAAGTTTCGGCGTATTCGACCGTCCTGCCACACCGGGGCGCTTTATGATTCGGGTTCGTGTTGCCGGAGGAATCCTGAGCGTTGAACAAGCACGTGTTCTGGCCGAGGTCGCGAAACGTTTTGGTCAAGATTACATCGACATCACTACCCGTATGCAAATTGAACTTCGTTACATTACCATTGAGGATATGCCCGAAGCACTTGGTCTCTTAGAGAGCATCGGTCTCACTAGCTAGCAAACGGGCGTTGATAATTTTCGCAATATCCTCATCGATCCTCTCGATGGATTGGCGATGGACAACATCATCAAATGTCGTCCCATAATGGACGAAATCCAAGCGATTTTCTTGAAAAACGATGATTGGATCACCACTTTGCCGCGTAAATTTAACATCGGAATCAGCGGTTCACTGAGTAACCGCTGTAACATTTTCGGTCAAGATTTCGCCCTCGCCCTCGCTCAAAAAGAAGGTATTTACGGATTTAACCTCTATTTGGGAGGTCGTGTCGGATTCTTGGCGCAGGATGCCGATATGTTTGTTTTGCCATCACAAGCAACAGCAGTTTTTGTAGCCGTTGCCAGCCTCTTTAAAACCTATGGCTTCCGTGATAACCGCAACAAAAACCGTCTCAAATTTCTCATTGACGCCGTAGGGATGGCTGAGTTTCGTGATGCCATCGAGAAACAGCTAGGGTTTGCGATGCCCTCAAGCGGCGAAACCCTTTGCGCTTCCGAGGGGGGAGATCACTACGGTAAAATTGCCCTCAACGACGGATCCTTTGCCCTCTATGCAGCAGTCCCCTCCGGCGTGTTCAGCGGAAGCGATTTAAGCGATGCCGCAGAGGTTGCCGCGTCTGCCAACGGAGCATTACGTTTTACCATCGAGCAAAACCTCATCATCACCGGTGTACGTGATGAAACAAACGCTCTTAGCTCACCCTTGTTTGTCAAATACCCTAATCGTCCCTCACCGTATATGGCGAACCTCATCGCGTGTGCGGGAACCGAGCACTGTCCGTTTGGCGTTATCCCTAACAAACCCGATGCGATAGAAATGGGTGAGTATTTAGCACGCGTGGTTCCTATCCAAGATGCCAAAATACGGCTTTATTGGTCGGCGTGCATCAAAGGATGCGGTATTCACGGAGCGGGCGATCTCGGATTTGTAGGGTGTAAAGTCCCCCATAACGGCAAAACCGTTTTGGGCGTTGATATCTTTATGGGCGGAACACTCAGCGGTGAGGGAGGAGAGGGTCATCTTCTCCTCAAAGGGATCATCCTCGAAGAGGCAAAAGAATACATTGCCGAACTGATGGTTCAATATCGCGATCACCGTATCGGTAAAGAGAGTCTGGAAAAGTTTATCACACGGCTCAAAGTGCGCTATACCAATCACGCTATCGGTTTTGTGATGCGCTGGAATCGTTTGATGCGTTTGGAAAACAATGTCGATGCCATGCTCTCCTTCAATCTCAAAAAACAAGGTGGTTCACACCGTGAGCAAGATGAGATTTTTGAATTTGGAACACAAATCATTCATGGCGTAACAGGGGAAAACCCGTACGATACCGACGAACCGCTCGCAGAGGAGAAAAAAAGCTACCGCCACAAAGCGCCAGAGCTTGCTGAATACGCTTCCATACTAGAGAAAATGGTAGAGCCCAATCCTCTCAAACGATCCGTGGTTTTTACCGAAATCGTCGTTGAGCTGAAAAAACTTGCTAGCGAACAATAGCATGAACGATACCCCTACTCCGCTCGAATCGTTTATCGGCTACAAAGCTGACACGGGGATGCAATGCGGTAATTACTCCATCGATATTCCACCGCTCAAAGAGGGGGAGCAGTACCGGTTCCATTTTGACGCTACCAAATGTGTCGGGTGCCGCTGTTGTGAAGTCGCGTGCAATGAGCAAAACAACAATCCGGCCGACATCAAATGGCGTCGTGTAGGTGAAATGGAGGGGGGAAGTTTCCCGGACACCCTCCTACTCTTTAACTCCATGAGCTGTAACCACTGTGTTGATCCTGCCTGCCTCATCGGATGTCCTACCAACAGCTACATCAAATTCGACAACGGCATCGTCTTCCACGATGATCCCAGCTGTATCGGATGCCAATACTGCACATGGAACTGCCCGTATGGTGTTCCTACCTACCATGAAGAGCGCCACATCGTCACCAAATGCCATATGTGTCACGAACGCCTTGCTGTTGATCAAAGTCCTGCATGTGTCCAAGCATGCCCCTCAGGCGCCATCGAGATCGAAGCGGTAAACATCCTAGAGTGGATGGCAAAAGATATCGATACGTCAGGCAACATGCCTCATCTAGCCGATGCCCGTCTTACCAATTCCACCACTCGATTTACCTTGCCAGAGAATATGCCAGAAGCAATGATCAAAGCCGATGAGCACCATCTTCGCCCTGCCCATGGTGAACTTCCCCTCGTCTTTATGACGGTACTGACCCAAATGTCATTAGGGGCTTTTGGGGCTCTTTTCATCGGCGATATTCTCTCGCTGTTTGGATTTTTTGAACCCAATTGGATACTTGCCCTTATTACGCTCAGTCCCGCCGCCCTTGGTCTTCCATTATCAGCACTACATTTAGGACGACCGCTCAAAGCCCTGAGCGCGATGAAAAATTTGCGTACCAGCTGGCTCAGTCGAGAAGCAGCGGCATTGGGTGCTTTTGCAGGACTTATGAGTGCAAACGTTGCCTTGTACTTTTTTGATATCCCAACAGCGCTTCGTCTTGCTTTTGAGCTTTTAACCCTCCTAGTCGGCATTTACGGCATCCACGCGCAAGCCATGATCTACCGTATCCCTGCACGCCCTTCGTGGGATCGCTTTAGTACCAATCAAAAATTTTTCACCACTGCTTACAGCGGATTGTTTTTGGTCGCATTCGTTTTACTGGCTATGGGGATACACGATTCGGTGATGCCACTTCTCAGCTGTGCCATGATACTGGCGGTTATTCACGGATTTTTTACCCTTGGAGCATACCATGAGCTCAAAAACTCATCAACGCCGCAGTTGCAAAAAACACTCCGTCTTTACCGTGAACGTTTTGGCAAAATCCATACGTTACGCTGGATCACACTGGGGCTTGGAGCGTTAGCCTTGCCACTGCTTGCCACCCTATTTATCGCATCAGGTCTTACATTTGCGGCAACAGTCAGCCTTGGTCTTGCCTTTATCTTGTTGATGACGAGTGAATTGATGGATCGATTTTTATTCTACACTACGACCGTCCCACTGCAAATGGCAGGCGGATTTTTTGTCGGTACGCAGAGACACTAGGAGACTATTATGATAAATGCCATCAAAAACTTTTTAGGTCTTGACATCAAAGCTTCCAAATACGCGCTTAGTAACGATCCGATGTTCGGGCGTATCAGCGATGCCAAAAAACCGGACAAATGGGTTTTTTCCACGTGCGGTTATTGCGGTGTCGGATGCGGTTTGTACATCGGGGTCAAAGACGGGAAAGCCGTTTATACCAAAGGCAATTCAGCGCACAGTGTCAACATGGGAACATTGTGCCCAAAGGGTCTGAGCGAACACGAGATGATAACCTCATCCAACCGACTGCTCGCCCCCATGGTTCGCAAAAACGGAAAATTGCAAAACAGCTCATGGGACGAAGCCTTCACCCAAGTCTCCTCGAACTTCAAATCAATCAGCGACAAACACGGCTCACGTGCCATCGGTGTCCTCTCAACGGGACAACTCCTCACCGAAGAGTTCTATACGCTGGGCAAACTCGTCCAATTGGGCTTACGCACCAACAACTACGATGGCAATACGACTTTGTGTATGGCTTCGGCTGTTGTGGGATACAAACAGTCTTTGGGTTCGGACGGTCCTACTGGATCGTATGAAGATTTCCAGCACGCGAATGTCATCGTACTCGTCGGTGCCAATATCTCGGACAACCACCCGATTTTAAAACTGCACATCGAGAAAAATCCTAACAAACCCAAGATTATAGTAATTGATCCACGATCCTCCAAAACAGCCCAAATGGCCGATCTTTTCGTCCCCCTTAAACCCCGTACCGATTTGGCATTGTTCAACGGTCTGGCGCACATCGTCCTCGAACAAGGGTGGGAAAACACGCAGTACCTCAAAGCCAACTGCACCGGATTAGGAGATTTACGCAAACACCTCCAAAACTATCCGCCTCAAGAGGTTGCCAATATCACTGGTATCGATGTCAAAACCCTTTATGAAATCGCCCGCCTCATCGCTCTCTCACCCGCCTCTCTCACCGCATGGACAATGGGAGTTAATCAATCCTATATGGGGACCGATACCGTCAGCGCCATCATCAATCTTCATCTCCTCACTGGGCAAATCGGCCGACCGGGAGCCGCACCGTTTTCCATCACAGGTCAATGCAACGCGATGGGGACACGCGAGACAGGATTCACCTCCTCGCTGCCGGGATACCGTAACTACGGTGATGAAAAAGCCGCATCGCAGTATGCCTCGATTGTTAACGTTCCGCTCGAGATCATCCCCACCCAGCGCGGTTACAAATATGGGGAAATTATCGAAGCGATCGAGAGAGGCGAGATCAAAGCGCTGTGGGTCGTCGCCACCAATCCGCTGGTCAGTTTTGTTAACCAAGACAGACTTCGCAAAGCCCTAGCCAAACTCGAGCTCCTCGTCGTCCAAGATGCCTTTATGTCCGATACCGCCCAACTCGCAGACGTGATCTTCTCCGCCGGAACATGGGGAGAAAAAGAGGGAACGTACACCAACTCTGAGCGCCGATGCAACCGTGCGAACAAAGCAGTAAATCCTCCGGGAATCGCAAAGAGCGATTTTGATATTTTCCTAGAATTCAGCAGTTATTTTGAAGGGGTGCGGGAATTAATTTATCCTTCATGGACGAGCCCCGCCGATGCGTTTGAAGAGTGGAAACGTGTCAGCCGCGGACAACTGTGCGATTACTCAGGGATGAGTTATGAAATGATGGAGAGTCATGGCGGGATACAGTGGCCGTGTAACGAGCAATTCCCCCTTGGCTCACCACGCCTTTACACCCCAGATATCGGTTTTCGTACTTATGATGGCAAAGCCAAGTTATTGCCGCTTGATTGGATACCGCTCCAAGAACCTGAAAATGAAAAATTTCCCATCATCCTCAACACAGGACGTACGGTGGAGCAATGGCACACCCGTACCAAGACGAGAGAAATCGGCATTCTCAATGACTTAGCTCCCGAAGCATGGGTAGACATCAATCCCGCCGATGCACATGTCCTACAAGTCAAAAGCGGCGATCGTCTTTCCCTCTCCTCTCCTCGCGGGCGGGTTGAAAACATCGTCGTGCGCGTCACCCAAACGGTACGGGAGGGGGATGTTTTTGTCCCGTTTCATTTTAACACCCAGCTCATCAATCAACTCACCCCCAGTATTTTTTGCCCAAAATCGGGTGAGCCGAACTACAAACAAACCGCCGTACAGCTCCACTCGATCAAAGTGCCTGAGGGGATCGTGATGAAACCGCCGAAAATCAGCGGTGAAATTTCCCACGAAACCATTCCCATGACAACTCCTAAAATCGTTAGCCTTCAACATGAAGTGAGGGTGTAATAAGCTATAATTCGCACTATGAATACTGAGCCTTTCACCTTCCACATCGATCCCACTCCGACCTTGCCGACACGGAGATGCCGTTTCATGGCACGCGTACTTGGGTGGGCTGTGAGTTATGGAAATTACGGTATTGCTTTGGTCATTTGGTGGGGATACGATTGGTTTTTCGCCATTGCATCCCTGCTGTTGGGAATCATTGTTTTCGGAATTCTCAGCTCCAAAATGCGCAATGATGCTATCCCAAACGATCAGCGCGAATACGCCTACGATGACTATGCCATCGCTACGTGGTATCTCTATCGCAATATCTGCTCAACCATCTCCACACCTACGGAATAATTAATGGCATTAGTCGACTTACTGGGCGTTAGCAAACACTACGAAGCGCAGAAAATTTTAGAAAACATCAACTTTCACATCGATGAGGGTGAACGGATTGTTATCGTCGGTAAAAACGGCAGCGGAAAATCCACCTTGATGAAATTGGTCCACAACTCCCTCGATGCCGATGGGGGTGAACGGATTACCCGTCAGGGAATCGAAATCAAAATGCTTTCACAAGTTCCAAAATTTGATTCTACTCACACGGTACGTGAAGCCGTCGAAGCGGGACTGGGTGAGCTTCGAACCTCCAAAGTCCGTTTTGATGAAATTTCCGTTCTTCTTGCAACCGAATATGACAATACAGCACTTTTGGACGAGCAAGCGCGTATCAGCAGTTATTTGGATCATCACAATGCATGGAATCTAGACGATAAAATCGAGCGGATCATGCACCATTTTATGCTCAAAGAGTACGAATCAAAAAATGTTGAGTTGCTCAGCGGTGGGGAACAGCGGCGTGTTGCCCTAGCCTCGCTGCTCCTTCTGAAGCCTGATGTCCTCCTATTGGACGAACCTACCAATCACCTCGATGTTTATATGGTGGAGTTTCTCGAAGAGCTGATTCTCAAAGAGCGCTTTACCCTCCTTTTTATCTCGCATGACCGTTATTTTATCGATCAAATCGCCACAAAAACCATCGAAGTCGAAGATTGCGCCCTGCGGGAATTCAGCGGAGGATACACCAACTATTTAGAACAAAAACAAGAGCTGCTTCGAACCATGGCGCAACAGCATGACAATATGCTCAAACTCCTCAAAAGCGAAAATGAGTGGCTCTCCCGAGGGGTCAAAGCACGTCTAAAGCGCAACGAAGGTCGCAAGCAGCGCGTCCTAAATCTACGGGAAGAAGCGAAAAATAATCCCGGTAAAATTCACAAAATGCGGCTGGAACTGGAGCGGGAAGCCAAACACTTTAACCGTACCGAAAGTATCAATCGTCAAAAAATGCTTTTCGAAGTTGAGCATTTAGGGCTAACACTGGGGGATAAAGTACTTATCAAAGACTTCTCCACCCGTATTTTGCAAAAAGACGTCATCGCCGTCGTAGGACCAAACGGAAGCGGAAAATCCACCCTTCTTAAAGCACTCCTAGGGCGCCTGAAACCGACATCGGGTGTCATCAAGCAAGGAGAGCTAACTATCGGCTATTTTGATCAGCACCGTGAAATGCTCGACGACTCCCTAAACCTAATCGAAACCTTTTGTCCCAATGGCGGTGATCGCGTCGATGCACAAGGGGTAGACTACCATGTTTACGGCTATCTCAAAAACTTCCTCTTCCCCAGAGAGTTTCTCGATAAAAAAGTGGGAACCCTTAGTGGTGGCGAAAAAAACCGTGTTGCGCTCGCATTGCTCTTCACCAAAAAAGTCGACTGTCTCATACTCGATGAGCCCACCAACGATCTCGATATCCCTACCATCAATATTCTCGAAGAGAAGCTCCAAAACTTCTCAGGAGCCGTCATATTGGTCAGTCACGACCGCTATTTCGTCGACAAGATCGCCAAAAAACTCTTTATATTCAAAGGGGACGGTACGATCGAAGAGAGCTATAAGCCTTATAGCGAATATCTTGAAGATGAAAAAGAGTCTCAAGAGATGGATGCCATAGAGTCCGAATATACAAAAACAGTATCCGTACCCAACATCACTGAAAAACAAAAAGTGTTCAAGCTCTCCTACAACGAAGTACGTTCCCTTGAGTCTCTTCCAAAAGAGATCGAGAATATCGAAACCAAAATCGATGAGCTGAATGCTTGTTTGGCAAATCCGAAGTGTTACGAAGAAAAAGGGATCGGCGCATTAGCAAACGAACTGGAAAAAGCCAAAGCCCTTTATGAAGAGAAAGTAGATGAATTGCTCACGATTGAAGAAAAAGCGGAGCAGATCGAAGCGCTCAAAAAAAGCTAGAGACACTTCGTCTATTTAAGTTCAAAAGAAAAGAATTAACGCCCTCCGCCCATACCTTTTGGAATGCGATTTTCAGGAGGACGTTTGTTGAATTTTAGTTTTTGTTCTTCTGTCATTTTTTGAGAACGGCTTTGGAGCTCATTGTGCAATTGTTCGCGTTCTCGCTGATTGATCATTGTTCCGCGCTTTTCCAACAGCTCATCCGTGCTCATATGGCGTAAACGATTTTGATTTTGAATCTCCTCATTTTCTTGCTGCATCATTTGCTGCTTCATCTGAACACCCATATTAACCGATTCTGAAAACGCCGACGTCGACAAAATTGCCGAAATCGACACCACTGTAAATAACTTTTTCATCGTTATCTCCTAAACTGGATTATCGTCGAATAATTACGATTATACACCAATTTTAATCAAAAAAAATTTATATCTTATTATTTCCAGTAATCAACCACTTTAGAAAGTGACGTAACCTCTTTGATTACACTCACAATTTCCAAGTGCGCCGGATGGATGGCATACCTATTCAACCCTTCTTGATCCTCAAAAATTGATGTCAGAACCAAATCAAACGAACGCTCGCTTTTGCTGATATCAATCCCAACCTCCATCGATTTAAGCGTCTGAATCTGGCTTGGCAAAGCATCGAGCATAGTTTTGACATGTTTTAAATTAGCCTCTTTGTTTTCCTCTTTAAACTGAAACATAACGATGTGTACTAACATATTTTCTACCTTTCTAACAAATCTTTTAGGCTCTGCTGAGGAGATTTCCCCTCCAATATTTCATATACTTCCGCGGCAATCGGGAGATAAATCCCTTTTTGCTTTGCAATTTCGTGCAATGCGTATGCCGTTCCGATCCCCTCACTCACTTCGCCTATCTCGGCACATACACTCTCTTTGCTCTTTGCGCTTGCAAGTCCCAGACCAACGCGATAATTACGTGACATCGAGGAACTTGCCGTCAAAAATAAATCCCCGGCACCGCTAAGACCTAAAAACGTCTCCTCCTGCGCTCCGTAGACTTTACCAAAACGCTGCATCTCTACCAGCCCTCTTGCTATGAGCGAAGCCGCCGCATTATGGCCCAATCCTAACCCCTCACAGATTCCTGCGGCGATTGCAATGACGTTTTTATAGGCACCGGTTATCTCTGCACCCATCACATCACAGCTCACATAGGTACGGATAAAATGGGGAAATAATGCCGCAAACTCCTGTGCCGTTTCGGAGGAACTCGAGTTGATAACCAAGGCCGTAGGAAGCGAGCGCATCACTTCTGAGGCGAAGGAAGGACCCGATAAAAAAGCCAGCTTTTCTTCAGGAACATACTGCGCATAAATTTCATTTAAAAATCGTCCGCTGGAGGCTTCAATCCCTTTGGCCGCAACCAATATTTTTTGACCGCTAAACACAAAGTTCTCTTGCAGCCACTGGGAAATCTGTTGTGCAGGAACGGTGATAATGAGATACTCGCAACGAAGCACCTCTTCAAGAGATCGAAAGTTTTTCCAATCCCTTTTGGTACGTGAAGTAACAATCACCTCATTTTTTTCACTCATGGCAAAGACAAGGGCTTCTCCCCACTTACCGGCCCCGATGATTCCGACTTTAGACATGGACTTTCCTTACTGCGCGTATCAACGCATCGAGTTTATCTTGGTAACCGATCACAACCAAAATATCGCCGGGATCAATATGGTGATTATGCCCTTTGGAAGCGAAGCTAAAGGTTGTCCCAAGCTCATGATCAACGATCGCCAATAAAATAACATCGTATTCGCTTTTAAAATGGATATCATGCAGATATTTTCCTACAAATTCAGAATCTTTTGTCACTTCAATCTCAATGATATTGAGCAGACCGTCTTCGTACAACACCTCATGCAAAACTTTGGTAACGATAGGCTTTCCGAGCATATCGGAAATGACGCTTGCCGCGATCTGCAAACTCGGCAGAACCTTGTCCGCACCCGCACTTTTCATCTTTATCGCACTTTCATTGTCTTGAGCCAAAGCCACAATATTGAGCTTATCAAAAGTAGCCCTCAGCGAAATGGTCAAAAAAACATTTTCGGCATCATTGGCCAATGCGCAAAAAACGATCAGGGATTCAACATCAAATTGCCGCTCAATGCCTTGCCAATCCTCACTTAAATCAATGAGCTCAACCAAAAACCCTGCCTGAAGGGCTTCTTTTTTTTCTTCTTCACTGATGACAAAAAGGGCAAAGTCTTGATAAATATCACGGACTTGATTGGCAATCTGACGAGAATACTCATTAAATCCAAAAACAGCAGCACTTCTTGCCATCATTTACCTTTTTTTCGATGCAAGAGATTACGAAACTCATTCACTAATGAACGGTTTGCCACAACAATAGCAACATCTCCGGCTTGAATGTGAAAATTTGCCGCAGGATTGAATACAAAGGATTGTTCGTTTACCTGATATATCCCCAACATGCTGAGCCTCTGATGAAAAAGAGGATGAACCAGCAATTCAAAAAACCGCTTGGACATTCCGCTGTCAAGAATAATCTCATCAATGGCCGTTCCCCCATGTTCCGAACGCAACGCATGGATCACTTCAAACGCTACGGGCTGATTACTAATTTTTTTACTCATAAATCCGACCAATTCATGAGGATTTACCATTTCATCAATTCCGGCCATTGAAAGCTTTTTTCGGTTCTCCGGTTTATGAAGAATCGAATGGAGAGGAATTTTTTTATTCAATTCCCGTATGGTCAGCGCCGTATAGATATTGGCCACATCGCTCTCTTCCAGTAAAATTACCGCGATTACCTGACGCTCAAAATGGATACGCGTCATCTGATAGGTATGCAAAGAAGCGGGATCAAAATTCAAAACATACAGCCCCTCGCTCTGAGCCTCTTTCGCTTTAAGCGGATCCTTTTCCAAGATTACAATATCCTTTGACGCTTTACGAAGACGATGTACTACCTCATTGGTGAGGGCCGAATAACCGCAGATGAGATAAAATTTCCCTAGCTTACTGACATCCTCGATCATTTTTTCTTCTTTGATATCATCGAGTTTTTCGGTAAATGCCGTTACGATGATAGAGGTTCCAAACGAAATAACCGCAATACCTGAGATAATGACAATCATCGCCACACTACGCCCCTCAGGAGTTACGGGAACCATATCACCGTATCCGACAGTAAAAATGGTGACTACCGACCAATAAAGCGATTCAAAGAGGGTATTAATTGGAGATTTCGGATTCGTAGCCTCCATCACGTATATCAATACCGATGAAACTATAATCATGATCAGTGCAAATAACCCGAGCGTTAGCAGTTCAAACTTTTTGGAGGCAAGAATGGAGATAAGACGGCGAAGGCTTCTGGCATACCGAAACAGCTTTAAAACACGGAAAAGGACAAAAATACGCAACATCCGTAATTCATGAAGAAATGGCATAATGGCCAGTAAATCGATGATGGCTGAAGGAGAGAGAATAAACTCAAACTTTTGCTTGAGAATCGTTTTAACTGCTTGGGAAAGGGAAAAACGGCGATGCAAAAAAAGATCATTCTCATACTGATCAATAATCACTTTGGCATTGTCGCTGTAAACCCACATGCGTAAAAGGTACTCAATTAAAAAGATGGCAGAGATAACATAGTTGTTAAAAAAAAGCCACGTCAGCGACATCTCATATTTAACTTGCCGAATGAGAATATAGACGCTGAGAATAATCAGCGCGATCATCGAATAATCAAAATATTTTTTATACGGGAAATGGTTGTTTTCTAAAATATTATAGGTAAAATTTTTGGCATTTCGGTAATTGGCGCACGAATGGAGAAAAAACGCAAATGTGACGACCCATTGACCCAACATGCTACCCCTTACTGTCCCAGTTTGGCGTGAAGGATCTCATTGAGGGTATTGGGATTGGCAGAGCCTTTTGACGCTTTCATCGCTTGACCGACGAAGAAGCCAAAAAGTTTATCTTTACCCGATTTGTACTCAGCAACTTTTTCAGGATTGGCATTTAAAATTTCATCGATCAATGTTTCAAGCGCACCGGTATCGCTGACCTGTTTAAGTCCCAGTTTTTCGATGATCTCATCAACATTTCCGCCATTGTTTTCAACCAAATAATCTAAAATTTCTTTGGCTGCTTTACCGCTGATAAC
>JAUXSZ010000247.1 GCA_030679635.1 Sulfuricurvum sp.
AGGATCGTACATTTGCGACTGAACCGCATACCCTTTCGCGCAGTTACGGCCGCGTGAACCCGGATGCAATGGATTACCCATGTATTTTTTAACGGTCAATGTCTTTTTGTCAATCCATGCCGTCAAACCGCATGATGCTTCACAGTTTGAACATGCCGTCGGAACGATCATGTAATCATGAACCAAAATACCCTCAGGATTTTCTTCACTTTGAACACCGTGACGGTTAATACCGCCGCGCTTCCAATCGTTCCCGTCAAGCTCTTGGAAACCTTCCCATTGATCCAATGGAGGGTAAAACGAGAGGCTATCCGGTGTATTGGTAAATTTGCTGTTCTCAATAGACTCAGCAGCTGCATCTGTCGAAAATACGCCCTTTGCAATCGCAGCACCGGCAACTGTAAATGCGGCACCTTTTAAAAATGTTCTTCTACTTTCTAAATACATCATTTACCTCTTTAGCTCATGTTTAACAATTGTGGGATAACTAACCATACATGTTTGGTAATCCATAATCCGATTAACGCCGATACCGCAGCGATTTTCAACAAATAATACGACTCTTTTTTAATGCTCAAACATACCAATGCCATAGGGATCAAGAAAGCCATAAATTGACCGATCCAGAACATAATAGTGTACTCGCCACCTTTTACAAATTCTAAAGTAGCGATTACTTCTTCAGCCTTCATCGGACCAAAAATCAATTCTGTCATGTACATCAAGAATGCCGTTAGGGCACTAAAGCCTAAAATCAGTCCCAAATCTTTTTTAATTGGATCAGAAAATTTATTTCCACCCAGTAAAATCATTGTTGCTGAACCCGCTAAAAAGGCCGCCAACATCATTTGAATTGACTCTGTAGGCATTTGCCACAATTCACGCGCCGTTGATTGTGCCATTAACCCCGCAGTATACAAAGTAACTGGAACGGCTAAAATCACTGCATAACCCAACAGTTTGTCATACATCGCTTCATCTTTTTTCATATAGATGAAATAGGCCATGCCCAAGATAATCCCTACAAATCCTGTTGCCAACCATGCACCGATTGTAATCATTGACGTCATGTGCGGATGGAAAAAGATATGCCAAAATCGAAACATCTGGTGCAAATCGATAACGGTGAAAAATAAAAACAGGTGAATAAATACGATCGAAATTACCACTGCCGGAAATCGGATAAATCCAGTTTGCTCAGGATATTTTTTCAATAAATAAAAGGCAATGAAAATAATACCGGTTCCGATACTCTTCGCCCACATGTTCATGGTAATAATCCAACCCCAAACGATACCCGGTAGGGCTACGTCAAGGGTAACAATGGCATTCGTTGCTGCAATAATTTCATGTGCCATTAGTGGTGACCCCCAACTGGAAGATGTGTTAAGTTATTGAAGAGATTATGCCCTTCACCACGGAATGATGCCAATGGATTAAGGGTTACATTTCCGCCGCCAACATAATAGTGGTGAGGATCGGTCCCTTTTTCAGGTTTACGTACTTGAACGTTGCCTTCGTGCTCTTGGATATATTTGCTGATGTTGGACATCGGATCATCCAAGTCGCCGAAAATATTTGCTTCTACCGGACACGCAACCACACATGATGGCATCATGGCACTCGCAACACGGTGGGCACAATAGGTACATTTATCCGCTGTTTGGGTGAGGGGATCGATGTAAATCGCTCCGTACGGACATGCCATAACACATCCCGCACATCCGATACAACGCTCTTTGTCAATGTTGACGATACCGTTTTCGATATAGTGCAATGCGCTTACCGGACAAATACGCTCACACGGTGCATTGGCACAGTGATTACAACGAAGGGGAGTGAATGTTCGTCTTGTTTCCGGGAAACTTCCCACATCCACATATTTTACACGAAGACGCCATGTACTGAGTGGAACTTCGTTCTCCACTTTACATGCGATCTCACAGCCCTTACAGCCCATACAAAGGCGAAGGTCTACTAAGAACCCTAATTGCATATATTCTCCTTGAATTCCTACTGCTAAACGCAATAATAATTATCTTTTGTCATTATAGTAGCATTATAACGGCATTTCTGCTGGCTAGATAGTAGCCAAATTCGGTTTAACCGAAACTAAATACCTTTTCTTTTTTGAGATAATTTTTTGATATGTAACCAATTGGTAATGCAACTCCCCAGTATCAAGGGAGTAGATGCAGGAGAGAAGATTAGCTATTTAGACGACAGCGGATGGAAGCTTCGTGAGCGCCTAACCCTTCGGTATTGGCAATCAGTGCACACGCTTCGCCGATTTCATTGATCGCTTGACGAGAGAAGGCAATAATTGACGATTTTTTCATAAAATTCTCAACCCCAAGCGGTGAGTAAAATCGTGCTGTTCCCCCTGTAGGCAATGTATGATTAGGACCCGCCACATAATCACCGATGGCTTCTGGAGTATTAGGACCCAAAAAGATCGCTCCGGCATGTTTAATCGAGGGGAGCAGTTCAAAAGGGTTTACGGTAATTACCTCAAGATGCTCCGGAGCGATTTGATTCATTAAGTTGACCGCTTCTTCCATCGTTGGGACGATAATAATCGCAGCTCTCTCCTCAATCGATTTACGGGCGATGACTTCACGCGGCAGTTGTTTTAACCATATTTCAATCTCAATGGCGCATTG